>NZ_JBIVRD010000056.1:0-38871 GCF_044755565.1 Kitasatospora sp. NPDC092286
TCAGCCGGACGGGCGTAGGCCACCCGGCCCACACCCGCCAGGAAGATCAACACCTAGTACAAACGGGTGCCGTACACCTAGATCGTGATAGTCCCTTGTGCTCCTGCTCGCTGCCGGCCGACGTGGACGAAGACCGCCGCCTTGCCCAGCGCGGTCAGCTCGGCGATCGTCCCGGCACCCGAGCGGGAGATCACCACGTCCGCCAGGGCCAGGACGTCGGGCAGTTCGGCGCCGGCGAACCCGGTGAGCAGGTAGCGGTCCGCGAGGTGAGAGGGGAGGCCGGCGTCCACAGGCGGCTGTCGCGGCCGGAGGGCAGGCCGTGGTCGCGGAGGGGGCCGAGGGTGAGGGTGTGGGTGCGGCAGTGGGTGGCGATCAGGGGGAGGGCGGCGAGGGTGGCGCGCCAGGAGTCGGGGGCGGAAGTGCAGTCGGAGTCGTGCAGCAGGAGGGTGGCGCCGCCGGTGAGGCCGGGGCGGGCGGTGGCGTAGACGGAGGCCGCGGTGGCGTCGTCGGTCCAGTCCCGGCCCCAGGCGGTCCAGAGGACGGTGCGCAGTCCGAGGCGGTGGGCGGCGAGGGCCGGGCCGGCCGTGAGGACGCCGTAGGGCGGCCGGTACCAGCGCGGACGGGCGCCGCAGAGGTCGGTGACCGCCTCGGCGGTGCGGCGCAGTTCCCGCAGGTCGCGGGCGGGCGCGGGGTACCACGGCCGGCGGTGGTACCAGCCGTGGACGGCGACCTCGTGGCCGCGGGTGACCAGTTCGCGGCCGAGGCCGGGGGCGCGCTCCAGCATCGCGCCGAGCAGGAAGAAGGTGGCGCGCACGCCGAGTGCGTCCAGGGTGTCCAGGACGTACGGGGTGCTGCGCGGGTCGGGTCCGTCGTCGAAGGTCAGCGCCACATGGCCGGGCGCCGAACCGTAGCCGGCCAGGTGCCGGGCCGCCGTACGGCGCACGGGCGGCAGCCGGACGGCCGCCGGCGCGAGATGCAGGAGCTGGAGGCCCGCGGCCACTGCCGCGGCCCGGCGGGCGGCGCGGGCCCGGTCCATCGGTCTGCGCCTCCCCCGCCTCAGCCGAACCGGGCCGCCAGGCGCCGGAACGCCCCCGGCGCGACGCCGTGGAGGCGCGCGGGGAGGCCGAGCCAGTGCGGGACGAAGAGGCGGTCGCGGTCGGTGGCGATGGTCGCGAGGACGGCGTCGGCGACCCGGTCGGCCGAGACCGGGCGCGGCCGTTCCCGCTGGTAGGGGGTGCCGCGCCGGGCGAAGAACGGGGTGTCCACCGGTCCGGGCAGGACGAGCCGTACACCGACGCCGGTGCCGCGCAGTTCGTACCGGAGGCTCTCGGCGAACATCGCCAGCCCGCCCTTGGTGGCCGCGTAGACGGCCTCGTCACGGACCCCGACCTGGCCGGCGATCGAGCCGAGCAGGACGATCCGCCCGCGGCGCCGTTCCAGCATGCCGGGCAGCAGCAGCCGGACCAGCCGGAGCGGGGCGGCGAAGTTGACCTCGATCATCCGGTCGAGGGCGTCGGAGGGCATGGTGGCGAACGGTCCGCGCCAGCCGAGGCCGGCACTGGCGATCAGCACGTCCACCCGCCCGGCGGTGGCGAGGGCGGCTTCGGCCAGGCGCAGCGGACCGTCCGGTTTGCCGAGGTCCTGGGGCAGGGCGTGGCCTCCGGTGCGGGCGGCGACGGCGTCGAGGCGGGCGCGGTCGGTGCCGGAGAGCAGCAGCTGCCAGCCGGCGGCCGCCAGGCGGGTCGCGGTGACGGCGCCGATGCCGGAGGAGGCGCCGGTGACCAGAACGACCGGGCGATCGGCGGCGGCGGGGCCGGGCCGGCGGGCCCGGTGGGGTCGTCGGTGGACCTCGTCCGCCATGGTCACCTGCCGCTCTGTCCGTGCCTAGCCGTCCGTTTTGTCCGGAAAGCCACCTTCGCACGGCGGCGCCGCCCGGGCTACCGGGGCGGGACCGCCGCCTCCGTCTCCTGCTCGGCGGCGGCCCGGGCGCCGGCGGCGGCCTCGCTCTCCGGTTCGCCGAAGCGGGAGAGCAGGAAGGTGCCGCCGACGGCCACCACGAAGCCGGTGAGCGCGCACCAGGCGTAGCCGGGCCGGGCCGCGTCGCCCAGCACGACGACCCCGACCAGCGCCGGACCGAAGGTCTCGGTGACCGTTCCGGCGGCGGTCGCCGCCGTCACCGTGCCGCGCTGCAGCGCCAGCGCGTACGCCAGGTACCCGCCGAGGCCTCCGGCGGCGAGCGCGTACGTCGCCGGGTCGGTCAGGAAACCGACCGGGCCGGTGGGGTCCAGGACGCGGACGGCCAGGCTGGTCACGCCGAAGCCGGCCCCCGCGAGCAGGCCGAGGCCGGCCGCGGCGGCGTTCCCGTCACGCCGGACCAGGACCAGGGTGAGCAGCACCATCACCACCGTGGCGGCCAGCAGCGCCCAGTGGAAGACGGGCCCGGCGTGCTCGCGGCCCTCCCGGCCCGAGCCGAGTGCCAGCAGGGTGAGGCCGACGACCACGGCCGCGATCCCGCAGACGTCCCCGCGCCGCAGGCGGGCGCCGAGCAGCCGGACGGCGGCGAGCGCGGTCACCGCCAGGCTCGCGTTGGTGAGGGCCTGGACCAGGAAGAGCGGCAGGCTGCGCAGGGCGACGATGCTCAGGGCGAAGCCGGCGATGTCCAGTGCCGTGCCCAGCAGGAACTGCCAGGACCGGGCGAGCGCGGCCAGCAGCCCGGCCCGCACCCGGTCCGCCCGGGGGGCCGTCCGGGCGCCGCGGGCCTGGAAGACCGACCCGAAGCCGAAGCAGACGGTGGCGACCACGGCGGTGGTGAGTCCGAGCAGCATGGCTCTCCCAGCCTCGGCGGCAGGATCCACCCCCAGTCTGTCCCCGCGCCCGGCGGACCGCACCGGCGGTCGGGTGGGACCGGGGGCCCTACGGCTTCAGGGCGACGGCGGCGTAGGAGGCGGCCTCGGCGTCGCCGACCGGGCCGGCGCCGTCGCCGGGGTGGTCGGGGCGCCAGCGGGGGGTGGGGACGAGGCCGGGGGCGACGAAGGCCCAGCCGTCGAAGAAGCGGGTGAACTCGGACCGGGTACGGGCCTGCGCGGCGGTGCCGCCGGCCTCGTAGACGCGGACCAGCCGGGCGACCTCCTCGGGGGCGAACTCCGGGGTGACGTGGGACATCACCAGGGCGCTGCCCGGGACCAGGCAGTCCTTGAGGTGCTCGACGATCTCGTAGGCGCCGAGCGCGTCGGGGACGAAGTGGAGCAGGGCGTTGAGGGAGAGCCCGACCGGGCGGGTGAGGTCGATGGTCTCGCGCAGCCGGGGTGAGGCGAGCAGCGCGGCGGGGTCGGTGACATCGGCCGCGACGTAGGCGGTGCGGCCCTCGGGGGTGCCGGTGAGCAGGGCCTGGGCGTGCGAGAGCACGATCGGGTCGTTGTCGGCGTAGACGACCCGGGCCTGCGGGTGGATCCGCTGGGCGACCTCGTGCAGGTTGGGCGAGGTGGGGATGCCGGTGCCGATGTCGAGGAACTGGTCGATGCCGGCCCGGGCGAGGGCCCGGGTCGAGCGGTGCACGAAGGCCCGGTTGGCGCGGGCGGCGGCGCGCAGCCAGGGTGCGACGGCGAGCGCCTGGCCGGCGGCCTCGCGGTCGGCCGCGAAGTTGGTGAAGCCGCCCAGGTAGTAGTCGTACATCCGGGCCGAGTGCGGCACGTTCAGCCGCAGGTCGGCCCCGTCGTAGTGGCTCATTGCGCTCCCCCCGGGGTGACGGCCCCGGCCCGGGGCGTCGGCCGGGCCCACGACGGCCGGGCCCACGGCGGCCGGGCTCTGTGCGCAGGACCCGATGACAGGACCTGGTGGCAGGACCTTTCGATAGGTGCCCATCGCACCCGGGGACCAATCACCCCCTGTCACAGCCGGGTTCGAGGCAACGAACGATCATCAGATCAGAGAAGATGACAATCTGTGTTCGAATTGCAGCCTGGAGTGACAGAGCTGATGGAATGTCGGTGGGCACCAGACAGCCCCCACCCTCAGGCGGCCCGGCATGCAGACCACGGCCGCGGAAAGCAGGCTCGATGACGATCGACAGGGGTGTCCGCCCGCGCGGGCACCGGGGCGGGCCGGCGGTGGCGAGCCCGGCCGGGGCGTACGGCGACGGTGGGTACGGTGAGCACGGCGGGCCCGGTGAGTACAGCGGGCCCGGCGGCTATGGCGGCTACGGCGAGCGCGACTACCGCGACGGGGGCCGGGGCGAAGGCGGACAGACCGCCGAGGAGCCCGCCAACATCCGCCTGGAGCTGGCCTATTCGGCGTTCTGCGAGACCCATGAACCGGCCTGGCGGGCACTCGCCCTGACCCGGATAGGCAACCGCGCGGACATGGCGCTGGTCGTCGAGGCGGTGAAGGAGGACCTCGCGCGCTGCTGGCCGCATGTGCTGCGGTTCGAGGAGCCGGCCGCGTACGCCTGGCGGCTGGCCAACCGGCACGTCGCCGACTGGGTGGCCGGCGAGGAGCCGGTCGAGGTGGAGGCCGTCACCTTCGCCGCCGTGATCGGCGCCTTCAAGGACGTGGCGAACGGCCTGCTGCACAGCGAGGCGGACGAGGTCCGGCTCTACGCGGCGATCCTCGAACTCCCGGACCGGCAACGGGATGTGATCGTGCTGCGCTATCTGCTCGGCCTGCACGTCAAGGTGATCGGCGCCTACCTGGGCCGGCCGGTGGCGACCGTCCACTCCAATCTCCGGCACGCCAGGGACCGGCTCGCCAGACGGCTCGGGGTCCGCGAACTGCCCGACCGGGAGGGCGGTCAGTGAACCCCCGGCCCCGGCCCGAGGCGCTCACCGAACCGGGCGCGCCGCTGCTGGTCCCCCGGGCCGAACGGGCGCACGCCGCACGGATCGCGGCGCTGCGCCGGGCCAGGCTGACGGCCGCCCCCGCGCACCTGCCGTCCGAGCACGAGCAGGCCGCCTTCGAACTGGGCCTGGTGGTCGCCCTGGTGCTGAGCGCGCCGGACGCCTCCCGGGGCCTGGACCTCCTGGTCGACGCGCGGCGGATCCAGCCCGAGGGCGCGGAGGTGTTCGGCGCCCTGCTGTACGCCACGGGCCGCGCGGAGGGCGCGGAGTTCTGGTGGCGGTTCGCCGCCGGCTCCGGGAGCGGCACGGCGGCGTACTGTCTGCACCTGCACCACCTCAAGCTGGGCGAGACCGACGACGCGGACTACTGGCGGGCCTGGTCGGACCAGCTCACCGCCGCCGAACGCCCGGGCGGGACAGGCCCGTTGCGGGTGGGCCGACCGCTGCTGCCGGACGACGTGCGGCGCGACGTCCTCTCCCGCTGCCATCGCGGCCTGGCGCCGCGACTGCCGCCCGCGCTGGTCGCGGTGATCGACCGGCTGCCGCTCCAGGACGACGCGGAGGAGCCGGGTGAGGTGCCCAGCCCGTGGGGGCTCACCTCGGGCACGACCTCCGCCTGCTCCTGGGACGGCCCATGGGGCGACACGCAGAACAAGGAGCCGAACGAGTGACGCGGTGACACGTCCGGGTGAAGCTGCCGCCGCGCCGAGCGCACCCTTTCAGGTGAGCCGGACGAGCCGGGCGGCGACCTCCGGGGCGCGACCGCCCCCTTCGGCGGCCACCGGCAGGGCGTCCCAGGGCGGTGGAGCACCCGGCCCGGCACGGTGGACGACGTAGTGATGGGGGGCCATCGCGGTGTCCCGCCCGGGCAGGGCGGCGACCACGGCGCGGTGGGCGGTCAGCGGGGTGAGCGTGCCGTCCTCGGTGAGCAGCCGGGCGACCAGGCGGCCGTCGGTGAGTTCGACCCGTGCGGCCGCGGTACCGCCGAGGGCATGGGCGAGCAGGGCGCGAACGGCGTCCAGATCGATCCAGGAGCCGTCGATCCGGTGCCAGTCGCCGCTTCGGACGGTCGGCCGCAGGGCGGGCAGGGAAGGCAGGCCGGCCAGCGGCAGCGGACCGGCCGCGGCGGCCTTGAGGACGGCGAGCAGACCGTGCGCGAACTCCGCGGTCTCCGCCCGGTCGAGCACCTGTGGGCAGGTGACCAGGGCGAACTCCAGGCTCCCGGAGATCCGCAGGATGTTGAACATGATCCGGACCGGGATCGGCTGGTCGGGCAGCCAGGTGAGCTCGGGGTCGGCCACGGGCGCCGGGCGGGCGTCCGACATGGACTCCGGGATGGTGAGGCTGAGGTCGTTGACGACGACCTGCCGGGCGAAGCGGGAGCCCCGCAGATGGGCGACGTCCTCGATGGTCTGCCAGACCTTGGCGGCGTCCATGGTGCTGTTCCAGTAACCGGCGAGGGAGGCGGACTTGGCGCGGCCGATCAGCTCGTCGAGGTCGGCGGCGTCGGCGTCCAGGGTGAGCAGGGCGTCCTGGGCGAGCGTGCCGACATGGTCGGCCAGCACGGCCCGCTGACGGTTGGCGGACAGCGCCGAGATCACCAGGGCCGGCTGGTCCGCGCACCGGGCGACCAGGGCGGCGAAGGCGGCGAGCAGGACGACGGACGGGCTCGCCCCGGTCCGCCGGGAGGCCGCGGCCAGATCCTCGGCGGCCGCGCGGGAGCGCAGGACCACCGCGGCGACGCCGTCCGGAGGGCCGGTGATCCGGGAGTCGGCGAAGACGGCCTGCGGGCCGGTGGCGAGGAGTTTCTCCCAGTGCCGCAGGGACGCCGCGGCTTTGCGGCGGCCCTGGTCGCTCTGTTCGAGGGCGGCCACCTGCAGCGGGGTCCGCGCGGTGGCGGGCGGGAGCTCCTTGCCCGCGGCGAGGGCGAGCCAGTCCTGGATGAGCAGCGCGGTGGCCGCTCCGTCCGCACCGGCGTGGCAGACCACCACGATCAGCCGCAGCACCCGGTCGGCCTCGGTGAGGAGGGTGAAGCGCAGCCGCGGCGCGACCGTCAGGTCGAACCCGACAGCGACCCCGATACGCCCCAACTCATCGGCCAGGCGGTCCAGTTCGACGGCCTGGAGGCCGCCCGCTTCCACCGTCGTGACGGTGAACTCGCCCTCCGGGCACACCTCCTGACGGTCGGGGAAGGCGCCCGGGCCGGGGCCGGGCGGGAAGGCGGTGCGCAGCGATTCATGGCGTTCGACGAGAGCGCGCAGGGCGTCGAGCGCGGCGGGCAGGGTGGTGTCGTCGGGCACCGGCCAGACGGACTCCTTGTTGATCTGCTCGGGGTTGTCGCGCCGGATGCAGCGGATCATGTTGTCCTGGCCGAGGGTGAGCGGCCCTGAGCCGCTGCTCGCGCCACCGTACCGGACCGTGATCCGTCGGCTGGTCTCTGTCACGTGATACGCGCCCTTCGGCTGGCCGGGGTCTCGGCGGGATGCGGATCGGGACGCTATCAGCGGCCCCGAGAAGTGGTCCAGACCAGAAATCTGGGATAACTGACGGCTCGTCAGCTTTCTTGCCAGGCAAGGGCTGTCGGCGGATTCCAGGCTCGGCTTCGGACCCGGACCGGCCGCTCGCCGACGACCGCGACGGCGGCCCGGAACGGTCCGGGGACGGGGGTGTCGTGGACCTGGCACGGGCCCTCGCCCAGGGCGCCCACCTCGGCCAGGCGCAGCGGGGCCGGTCCGGCCAGCGGCAGGCCGAAGCCCTGGACCAGCCGCCCGCCGTACGCCTTGACGCAGGCCTCGCGGCGGCACCAGAGCCGGGTGAAGCGCTCGGCCCGGGCGGCGGGCGAGGGCGCATCGGCCAGGAATCGCGCTTCGGCGCCCGGGAAGTAGCGGTTCGCGATCCGGGAGGCCACCCGGGCGTCGCGGATCTCCTCGACGTCGGCACCGACCTCCCGGTGCTCGGCCAGCGCCAGCACGGCGAGGGCGCCGGAGGCGGAGTAGCTGATCCGCAACCGGCCGTCGTCGGTGACCGGTTCGGGCTTGCCGTGCGGACCGTGACGCCAGACGACCTCGGCGGGGTGAATACCGAGGCGCTCGGCGACCAGCAGCCGGACGGCGCCGTGGACGGCGGTGAAGCGGCGGCCGAGCAGCCGGTCGGGGCCGGCGGCGCGGGCGCGTTCACGGGGGTCGAGCAGGTGCCGAAGCCGCTGGAGCACGGGCTCGGGCTGGTCGGTCGGGATGACCCAGAGGTCGATCAGGTCGGCCGGGCCGGTCGGGTCCGCCCGGGCGATCGGGCCTGCCCGGTCGGGCAGTTCGGGCCGGACGGACGGGCGGGCCGGGCCGGTCGGAACGGCCCCGTCGGACGGCCGGGGCCGCCCCGCCGGGTCGATCGGTCGGGTCAGTTCGGGCAGGTCGGCCAGTTCGGACAGGTCGGGCCAACTCACAGGAACGGTCGGGCAGGTCGGGCCCGGAGGGTCGGCGCAATCAGCGCAATCAGCGGAATCGGCAGGGTCGGCGGCCGGCTCGGCCGTCACGGGCCGGGCCGCAGGGCCAGGGTGCTCAGCACGCCGAGCCTGCGGTCGTGGCCGGCGACCAGCACCGGCCGCTGTTCGGCCTGCCAGCCGGGCAGCCGCCCGGCCAGCTCCGCCCAGACCCCGGTGAACGGCTGGGCGGCGGAGGCCGTCACCGCCTCCCCGGAGTCGTCGCCCACCGCCAGGCCCGGGCCCAGGACGAGCGCGAGGCCCGCGCCCAGGGTCTCGGCCTGTGCCCGGACGGCCTTCTCCAAGGCCTCCGACGCCGGCTCCGGCTCCGATGCCTGACGTACCGTCAGCCCACCCCCGCCCGCCTCCTCGCAGACCAGGACCACGACACAGTGCCGCTCGGGCAGTTCCACCGGCTCGGCCGGCCGGTAGTGCAGCGCCGTCTGCTCGACGACGACCACCACCGCACGGCGGCAGACCCCGGTGCGCTGGTAGTCGGCGGCGATCCGCAGCGCGGTGAAGGCGGCGGCCGAGCCCTGGTCGCAGACGGCGAAGGCCAGCGGCGAGCCGGGACAGGACCGGCTCATGGCGAGCGAGGCGGGGGCGCCGGGGCGGACGTCCGGGGTGTCGAACGCCAGGATCAGCAGGTCCACCGGTCCGCTGTCGGCCAGGGCCTCGCCGAGCAGGCCCTCGGCCATCTCCGCGTAGGAGTGCCCGACGCCCTCGCCCAGCAGGTCCTCCCGCAGCGGCAGGCCGTACGGGCGGACCAGGTCGGAGACGAAGACCCGCAGGTCCGGGTCGAGCGAGGTCTCCGACCGGCCGTCGACGTACCTCGCCAGGACCTTGCTGATCCGCAGGCCCCGGCCGGTCTCGGCGGCCACCCGGTCAGTCCTCGGGGATGACGTGCCCGGCGACGTAGTCGGCCAGTTTCGTCACCGAGCGCAGGTCGTCCTCGCCGATCTGCTCGACGTCCACCTGGATGTCCAGCGACTCCTCGACCTCCAGGATGAGTTCGATGGTGCCGGCCGAGGTGAGGCCGAGGTCGTCGAAGAGGCAGGCGTTCTCCGGGATCTCGGGGAGGTCGCGCTTGAGGACGCGGGGCAGCAGCTCGCCGATGCTCCGCAGGATCCGGTCGCGCAGTTCGGTATCGGTGGTCTGGACCGCGGGTTCTGACATGGGTGTCCCGTCCCGTCGTACGTGGAATGTGAATGGGGGGCGGCCGGCCGAGGTGGTCGTCCCCGCCGCGCCGATACGTCGCCCGGGCCCGCCAGGCTGACGGTACGTCAGTGTTCGACGGCCATGGCGGAGAAGGTGGCTCCGACACCGGCGGCGGCGATCAGGTAGCGGTCGCCGCGCTGGAGCAGCCCCCGCGTGGTGGCGGTGTGGAGATTGATGAGGCTGTCCGCAGCGAAACTGTGCCCGACCTTCGGCACGTTGTCCAGCACCACCCGGTCGACCGGGTAGCCGATCCGGCGGCAGATCATCCGCCAGGAGGCCTGGTTGACGTTGTGCGGAAGCACCGCCGCGAGGTCCGAGAGGTCCAGACCTGCCTGGTCGAGGGCGGCCTCCATCGCCTCGATCATCACCGCCGGGTACTCCCGCTGGTAGCGCGCGAGCAGGTCCGGGTCCTCGGCCAGCCGGCCGTCGAACTCCGGCCGGTGGCGGACGGCGTAGGAGAGCACCCGGTTGCGCTCGCCGGTGGCGCGGACCAGGCAGGCGGCCGCGCCCTCGGCGAAGATCCCGGTCTCGGGTACCACCTGGGCGTCCTTGGTGAAGGTCTTCTCCCCCGCCAGCACCAGCGCCAGCGCCTCCGGATCCGGGTCGCCGGCCAGCAGCCTGCCTGCCAGGTCCACCGCCAGCAGGCCCACCGCGCAGGCGTGGTGGGTCACCGTGAAGGCGTTGGCGTGGGACAGGCCGTAGCGGCCGAGGAGCTGGTGCAGCGGGTTGAGCGGGTAGGGCACCGCCACCGGCATGCTGCGCGCGTGGATCACGAACCGGACATGCCGTTCGCGTCCGCGCAGCTGCGGTAGGGCCTCGACGGCGGCGCCGAGCAGGTCGGGCAGCGTCCCGTCCGGGTCCAGCCGTAACTGGTCCAGGCCGTGGAAGCGGCGAAAGAGTCGAAGTTGACGTGGGGTCAGGCCGATCCGCTCGCCCACCGCCTCGATGGGCACGGTGAGGTGGGGGAGGTGAACGGCCACTGCCTCCAGTGCTGTCACGCGGGCTAGTATTCCGACGCCCGACGGGTCGCACAAGTGATCTCGGGCCGTTCTGAGACTCACACGCCCCGTGCCGTCGAGCAGGTGGAGCCCCCCGATGACCGATCGTGAACCCCCCGATTCCCCCGCCCCGGTGAGCCCGGAGCTGATCGCGCTGCTGCTGGAGGCCGCCGAGGCGCCGCCCGAATGGGCATCGTTGGTGACCCCGCAGGCCCGGCTGGACGGCGACCTGACGCTGGACGAGGTCGAACTGGCGGCCCTGGCCGCGAAGCTGCGTGAGCGCTACGGCCCGGCGGCCGATCTCGACCGGCTGCGCGCCGGGCTCGACCTGGCCGGCCTGGAGGCCCTGACCGTCGCCGACGTGCAGCGGCTGATCGCGGCGCAGGTGCGCCGATGAGCCGCTTCCTGCTGGTGGTGCCGCCGCTGACCGGGCACATCAACCCGACGGTGGGCCTCGCCCGCGAGCTGACCGCGCGCGGGCACGAGGTGGCCTGGACGGGGACGGAGTCCGTGCTGCGGCCGCTGCTCGGGCCCGGGGCGACGGTCCTGGGGACGGGCACCCGGGCGTTCCGGGCGCAGGGCGGACACGGGCTCGCCGCCCTGCGGTCGCTCTGGGAGGGCTTCATCGTCCCGTACGCGCGGTTCACCGCGAAGCCCCTGGACGCCGTCGTCCGGGAGTACCGGCCGGACGCGCTGCTGGTCGACCAGCACACCCCGGCCGGTGCGCTGGTCGCCCACCGGCACGGGCTGCCGTGGGCGAGCCTGGCGCCCGGCGCGATGGAGCTGGGCCGGCCGTTCCGGACGCTGCCGCAGGTCGAGGCGTGGATGACCGGCCTGCTGGGCGGGCTCTGGCAGCGGGCCGGACTGCCCGGGGAGGAGTACACCGATCCCCGTTTCTCCCCCGCCCTGGTGCTGGCGCTGACCGGCTCCGCGCTCACCGGCCCGGAGCCGTTCCCGGACCACTACGCGCTGGTCGGGCCGGTGCTGGCCGAACGGCCGGCCGACCCGGACTTCCCCTGGGAGCGGCTGCTGCCGGGGCGGCGGCGGGTCCTGGTGACCATGGGCACGCTGGCCGGGGACATCGGCGCGGACTTCCACGCGCGGGCGGTCCGGGCGCTGGAGCTGTGCGGGGACGACGTGCAGCCGGTGATCGCCGCACCGCGCGAGCTGCTGCCCGAACTGCCGCCCCACGCGGTGGCGGTGGACCGGGCACCGGTGCTGGAGCTGATGGCCCGCGGGGCGCTGGACGCGGTGCTCTGCCACGGCGGGATGAACACCGTCGGCGAGGCCCTGGCACACGGGATTCCGCTGGTCACGGCACCGATCCGGCACGACCAGCCGTTCGTCGCGGCGCAGGTCGCGGCGGCCGGCGCCGGGCTGCGGGTACCGTTCGCCCGGGTCGCACCGGAACTGCTGGCGCACCGGCTGCGGACCGTCCTGGACTCGGCCGCCCACCGGGAGTCCGCCGTCCGGGTGGGTGCCGCGCTGCGCGCGGGCGGCGGGGCGGTGACGGCGGCGGACCGGCTGGAGGCGCTGGTCACCGGCGGGGCGGCCGCGGTGCCCGGCGCGGCGCCGACGGCCGAAGAACATGCACATCCATTGGTCTAGGCCATTGTTTCCCGACCGTCGGAGACTCTAGGGTGGGCGCGCAGCACCGTTTTCTCAGGTGCCCCGGCAGCCCATCCCAGCACGGGAGTTCTGGTTGATCGAGACCAAGGGACTGCGCAAGTCCTATCGCAAGAACACCTCCCGCAAGCGCGGTGAGAACACCACCGTCGACGCCGTCCGCGGCATCGACCTGTCCGTCGCCGCAGGCGAGATCTTCGGTTTCCTCGGCCCCAACGGGGCCGGGAAGACCACCACCATGCGGATGCTCGCCACCCTGATCCGCCCGGACGGCGGGCAGGCCCGGATCGCCGGGGCCGACCTGCTCACCGACCCGGCCGAGGTCCGCCGCCGGATCGGCTATGTCGCCCAGGGCGGCGGCACCACCGACACGGTCAGCGCCCGCGAGGAACTCGTCCTCCAGGCGAGGATGTACGGCGCCGCCAAGGCACCGGCCCAGCACGCCGCCGAGGCCGCGCTGAAGGCCTTCGACCTGGAGGAGTTCGGCGACCGGCCGTGCGTCACCTACTCGGGCGGCCAGCGCCGCCGGGTGGACATCGCGCTCGGGGTGATCCACGCGCCCCAGGTGCTCTTCCTCGACGAGCCGACCGTGGGCCTGGACCCGGTCAGCCGCGGCCGGCTCTGGGAGGAGATCCGCCGGCTGCGCACCGAGGGCATGACGGTCGTGGTGACCACGCACTACCTGGACGAGGCGGACGCGCTCTGCGACCGGGTGGCGATCGTCGACCACGGCGAGGTGGTGGCCGAGGGCACCCCGGAGTCGCTCAAGCGGGAGATCTCCGGGGACGTCGTGCTGGTCGGGCTGGAGCCCGGCGGGGCGGGCTCCGAGGAGGACGGCTCCACCGCCGAGCGGGCGGCCCGGGCCCTGCGCGCGCAGCCGTACCTGCACCGGCTGGAGCTGCACGGCGAGGACGGGCTGCGGCTCTACCTGGACGACGGCGCGGCGGCCATCCCGCAGCTGCTGCGTGTCCTGGACGGCGCGGGCGTGACGCCCGGCACCGTGCAGCTCCAACGGCCCAGCCTGGACGACGTGTTCCTGGCGCGGACGGGCCGTTCGCTGAAGCAGGCCTGACCCGCCGCGGCTCCGGCCCTGTCTCTCTCCCCCTTTTTCCAGCCCCTCTCCGCCTCCACGCTCCGACTCCACCTTCTGGGGACACCGATGAAGCTCGCCCGCGACACCTGGCTGGTCTTCCAGCGGCAGTTGCTGCTGATGATCCGCACCCCGGTCTGGATCGCCGTCGGAATCATCCAGCCGGTCTTCTACCTGCTGCTGTTCGCACCGCTGCTCAAGAAGGTGCTGGCGCCGGACGGCGCGTCCTCCTACGCCGACGCCTACCAGGTGTACGTACCGGGCCTGTTGGCGGTGCTCTGCATCTTCGGCGGCCTGTTCACCGGCTTCAGCCTGCTGGGCGAGCTGAAGGCCGGGATCATCGAGCGGTCCCGGGTGACCCCGGTCAGCCGGCTGGCGCTGCTGCTCGGGCGGGCGCTGCGGGAGATGGTGGCGCTGCTGGTGCAGGCGGTCATCATCACCGTGATCGCCCTGCCGTTCGGCCTGCGGGTGGGGCCGGTGAACCTGCTGCTCGCCTATCTGCTGCTGGGGCTGCTGGCGCTGATGACCTCGGCCGTCTCCTACGGCATCGCCCTGATGGTGCCGAGCGACGCGGCGATGGCCCCCGTGGTGAACACCATCGCGCAGCCGATCGCGCTGCTCTCCGGGGTGCTGCTGCCGCTCACCCTGGCGCCGGACTGGCTGCAGCAGACGGCCCGGTGGAACCCCTTCTACTGGGCCGTGGAGGGCATGCGGGCGCTGTTCTCGGGCCACCTCGGGGACAGCGCGGTCTGGCAGGGGCTGCTGGTGGTGGCCGTGATGACGGTGGCCGCCGTGTACTGGTCGGCGCGGCTGTTCTCCACCCGGGTGCGCTGAGCACCGGCGGAAGCGGGGGCGGGGCCCATTCGGCCCCGCCCCCGCTTTCGGCTGTCACGCGCCGTCGACGACACGCTGCGTGACCGGCTACGGGCGGGGAGGGGCCGCCGGATCCTGCCGACCGGGCGCGGCGAACGTACCCTCGTGCCCGGGGCCCCAGGCCGCCGGAGAGCACGACTCGATGACAGGAGGAGCCTCATGACAGGCGAGCAACCGGTTCTCGTGACCGGCGCCACCGGCAGTGTGGGCGGCGTGGGCAGGCTGGTGGCCGACGCGCTGCGACGGCGTGGCCTGCCGGTCCGCGCCCTCGTCCGGGTGGATGACGAGCGGGCCGAGGTGCTGCGCGCACTGGGTACCGAGGTCGTGGTGGGAGACCTGACCCGCGGTGCGGACGTCGCTCGCGCGTTGGACGGCTGCGGGCGGATGTACTTCGGCATGGGCGTGTCCGCGCAGTACCTGGAGGCGACGGTGACCGTGGCCTCCGCGGCCCGCCGGTACGGCGGCCTGGAGGTGCTGGTCAACATGAGCCAGATGACCGTCTCGCAGATGGATCTCACCAGTACGGCCGAATCGGCGCAGCAGCGCCAGCACTGGCTGGCCGAACAGGTCCTGGACTGGTCGGGCCTGCCCGTGACACACGTTCGGCCGACCGTGTTCCTGGAGAATCCGCTCTTCCGGGTCTTCGCGTACGAGTCGATGGCGAGGGACGGGACGATCCGGCTGCCCTTCGGGTCCGGCCGCACCTCCCCCGTCGCGGCCGCGGATGTCGCGGAGGTCATCGCGACGGTCCTGGCGGACCCCGCTGCGCACGTCGGCCGCCGCTACGAACTGACCGGACCCGTCTCGCGGGACCTGACGGAGCTGGCCGCGGAGTTCTCCGCGGTGCTGGGCCGGCCCGTTCGCTACCTCGACCCGCCGTACGACCGGTGGGTCGACCGGGAGTTGCGCCCGCTGGGGCTTCCCGGCCACGTCTTCGAGCACCTGGCGACCATGGCCCGCCTGCACGCCCTCAACCGCTACGACCGCGCCACCGGCGACATCGAGCTGGTCACCGGACGGCCGCCCACCGGGCTGCGGGAGTACGTCCGGGACAATCCCGGGCTGTTCCCCTCGGCGGCCCGCGCTGACGCCGGAGAGAACCCGGGCGGGCCGGCCGGGCCGTAGTGCCGTATCCGTCGCTGGTGCGGCCGATGGTCCCATGACCCCGAACGCGCCAGGCGGTGACCGATGTCGCCCGGCGCGTTCCAGGGCGAAACGCCCGGTCAGGCGCTCCCGGCCGTCAGGTGCTCCCGGCGGTCACACCTGGGCGCGGACGAAGCGCGCCAGGCTCTCGACGCCGTCCGCGATCTGCTCCGTCGTCAGCGAGCTGATGGAGAGCCTGAGCCGCCGCTCGCCCCCGCCCCCCGGGTAGAACGGCGCCATCGGCGTCCAGAGCACCCCGTGGTCGCGGGCGCACCGCTCCATGGCCGCGTCGTCGGCGGTGAACGGCACGGTCAGCACCGCGAAGAAGCCGCCCTCCGGACGGTTCCACGCCAACCCCAGGCGCCGGCGCTCCGGTTCGGGGAACCGCCGTTCCAACTCCCCCAGCAGCGCCGTCATGTTGGCCGCGTAGTAGGCCGTCGCGCGGGCGTTGGCGGCGCGCAGCCGGCAGTCGTGGTGCAGCAGCATGCCGCCGATGACGGCCTGGCTCAGCGCCGGGGTGTTGACGGTCGTCATGCTCTTCAGCTTGGCGAGTTCGTCGGCGAGCAGCGAGCGGCGCCCGCCGGGCCCGGCCACCTCCTGGTCGGCGACCACATAGCCGAGCCGGGCGCCGGGGAAGCAGGTCTTGGCGAAGGAGCCGAGATAGACCACCTGGCGGCGGTGGTCGAGCGCCTTCAGGGTGGGCCGCTCGCCGGGGTCACGGGCGAAGAAGCCGTACGGGTTGTCCTCGATCACCAGCAGCCCCTCGTCGGCGGCCGCGTCCAGCAGCCGGGCCCGGGCCGGGACGGGCATGCTGGTGCCCGAGGGGTTGGCGAAGTCGGGGACGACGTAGAGCGCGCGGGGCCGCCGCCCCCCGGCCCGGACGGCGGCCGCGGCGGCCCGGACGGCCTGCGGGTCGGGCCCGCCGTCCGGGCCCTCGGGCACCGGGACGGTGGTGAGGTCCAGCAGCCGGGCGGCGCCGGTGACGCCGACGTAGCAGGGCGAGCTGACCAGCAGCACGTCGTCCGGGGTGGCGCAGAGCGCGCGCAGGGTCAGCAGCATGCCCTCCTGCGCGCCGACGGTGAGCACCAGGGCCTCGGGGGCCACCGTGAGGCCCTCGTCGTTGGCCAGGGTGCGGGCGACCAGGTCGGCGACGATGCCCTTGGTGGGCCCGTACTGGAACAGGGCGGTGCGGACGGCGTCCCGGTCGAGGCCGCGGTCGGCCAGGTGGGCGAGGTAGGTGTCCAGATAGGTGTGGACGTCCTCGGGTTCGAAGAAGCCCTCGTAGGGGCGGCCGGGGGCGAAGGAGACCGCCCCGGGGTAGCGGGTGGTGACCTCGTTGAGGAAGGTCATCGCGTCCAGCAGCGGGTCCGAGAGGGAGGCGTGGAGCTCGCCGAGTGCCAGCGGCGGCGCGGCGTTCACCGCAGGGCCCCGCGCAGCCGCTCGGCGGCGTACCGCTGGGCCTCGCCGGCGGCGTCCAGGACGCCGGTCATGGCGAAGAATCCGTGCGGCACGCCCTCGTACCGGCGGGCCTCGACCGGGACGCCGGCCGCGCGCAGGGCCTCGGCGTACTGCTCGCCCTCGTCGCGCAGCGGGTCGTACTCGGCGGTGATCACGGTGGCGGGCGGCAGGCCGGCCAGGCTCGGGGCGCGCAGCGGGGAGGCGTGCGGGTGGTCGCCGTCGGCGGCGTCGGCGAGGTAGTGGCCCCAGTACCAGGCGACCGAGCGGCGGTTGAAGAGCAGCGGGTCGTCGTGCTCGCGCAGCGAGGCGGTGTCGGCGCGGTGGTCGGTGTTCGGGTAGACGAGCAGTTGGTGGCGGAGGGCCGGGCCGCCCTCGTCGCGGGCGAGCAGGGTGAGGGCGGCGGCGAGGTTGCCGCCCGCGCTGTCGCCGCCGACGGCGAGGCGTTCGGGGTCGATGCCGAGGTCGGCGGCGTGGTCGGCGAGCCAGCGGGCGGCGGCACGGCAGTCGTGGACGGCGGCCGGGAAGGGGTGTTCGGGGGCGAGGCGGTAGCCGACCGAGGCGGTGACGCAGCCGACGGCGTTGGTGAGGCGGCGGCAGATCGCGTCGCTGGTGTCGGGCGAGCCCAGGGTCCAGCCGCCGCCGAAGAGATAGAGGAGGGCGGGCAGCCTGCGGCCGGTGGGCTCGGGGCGGTAGAGCCGGAGGGCGAGCCGGCCGCCGTCGGGGCCGGGGACGCGGTGCTCCTCGACGGCGGCGACCGGTTCGGGGGTGCCGGCGGCGGCCCGGATGTCGGCGAGGTCGGCGGCGCGGGCCTCGGCCGGGGTGAGGGTGTAGAGCGGGGGCGTGCCGGCGCTCGCGCGGCGGTCTCGCAGCGCCTCGGCCTGGGGGTGCAGTGGCATGTGGTCATCCCATCGGGCTGGGGGGTCGAACGGCCTGCGCCGGGGCCGGGCTTGCGCACCGGGCCCCGGCGGTCGGCCTGAAGGGCGGGAGGTCGGGCCCCGGCGGACGATCGGCGAACGACCTCGCGGGCGGCGGGTCACCGCCCGGCGGGCATCCGGGGGACGGCCCGGCGGGCAGTGGCCGGTGTCCGCCGACGAACGTCGAACGGCCTTACGGGCAGCGGGTCGTGGCCTGTCGGGCAACCTGCGGACGGCCGCCCGGGCAGGGGTTCGGAGCCCGCCGGACGAGCGGGGGCCCGGCTCTCAGCGGTCGGCCTCGACGTAGACGGTCTCGTCCGTGCGGAACGCGGTGTCGAGGTCGGCGACGTCGGCGCGGACACCCTCCCGGTAGGCGCAGTGCCGGATCTGCCCGGGCTCGAAGCCGGCCAGGGTGAGCACGTGCCGCAGTTCGTCCAGGTCGTAGATCCACTGGTGGCCGTAGTAGCGGAAGATCTGGTTGACCAGGAAGGCCGGGCGCTGCGGCATCGGCGGGCCGAAGCCCATGGTGGTGAGCCGTCGGCGGTGCTTGGCGAGGAAGCCGTCGTCGGTGGTGTAGCCGGCCAGGTAGCGGGCCAGGTCGGGGGTGGTGATCCGCAGGACGCCGCCGGGGCGGAGCACCCGTCGGGCCTCGCGCAGCCAGCCGACCGCGACCGGCATGGTGACGTGCTCGATCAGGTGCTCGGCGTAGACCCAGTCCACGCTGGCGTCGGCGAAGGGCAGCGGTTCGGCGATGTCGAGCTGGGTGAACCAGCGGTCTCCGTCGACGCGGTAGAGGGTGCCGGGTTCGGTCGTGGTGCCGGGGGCCCGCAGGGCGGTGAGGTCGGTCCCGAGGCCGGCCGGGTGGGCGGTCCGGAAGGCGGCGAACTCGATTCCGGTGAGTCCGAGTTCGCGGAATCCCTCGTGATCGCGCGGAAGGCCGGTGGGGGCCGGTTCGAGCTTCTGACAGGTGGCGACCCCGGCGCTGAAGCCGTCGAGGCGGGCGGCGAGGCCGTCGGGGTCGTCCCAGTCCCAGCCGGGGAAGGCGTCCTGCTTCTTCATGGCGTCGGTCTTTCTGTGCGGGTGCGGGGCCCTGGTCCGGCGGGGCGGACGGGCGCGGCCCCGGCGCGGGGCCGGGGCCGGTTCGGGGTGCGGGCCGGGCTGCTGGGCGCAGGCCGGGCAGGTCCTGACGGGCCGGGCCCTACGACACGGGCCAGGGGGCGAGGGCGGTCCGGTTCAGCTCCGCGAGCCGGGGGCGCCCCAACAGGGCCATGGTGTGCTCCAGTTCGTCCCTCAGCAGGGTGAGGACACGGGCCACCCCGGCCTCTCCCCCAGTGGCGAGCCCCCACAGGACCGGGCGGCCGACCAGGACGGCGCGGGCTCCGAGGGCGAGCGCGACGGCGATGTCGGTGCCGCTGCGCACACCACCGTCGAGCAGGACCGGGAAGTCCGGCGGAAGGGCCTCCACGACCTCGGGGAGGGCGGCGAGGCCGGGCAGGGCGCCGTCCAGCTGGCGGCCGCCGTGGTTGGAGACCACGACCGCGTCGACGCCGTGCTCGGCGGCGAGCCTGGCGTCCTCGGCGGTCAGGATGCCCTTGAGGACCAGCGGCAGTCGGCTGCGCTCACGTATCCAGGCCAGATCGTCCCAGGTCAGAGTGGGGTCGAACTGCTCCCGGGCGTGGTCGGCGATGCCCGAGGAGCCGGCGTCGGCACGGTGGCTGGCGGCCATCAGGGCCGGGTCCAGGTTGACCGCGCGGATCTGCGGCGGGACGGCGAAGCCGTTGCGCAGGTCGCGCAGCCGACGGCCGATCCGGGGGGCGTCCACGGTGAGCATCAGGGCACCGAAGCCGGCCGCCTCGGCGCGTTCGATCAGCGCGGCGAGGGCGTCGCGGCGGCGCAGCCAGTACAGCTGGAGCCAGAGCGGGCCGGTGGCCGCGGCGGCGATCTCCTCCAGGGTGCGGCTGGCGAAGATCCCGGCGACGAGCAGCGCCCCGGCCCGGCCGGCCGCGCGGGCGGTGGCGGTCTCCCCCTCCGGATCGACCAGTCGGTGGTAGGCCATCGGGGCAATTCCGACCGGCAGTTCGAGCAGGCTTCCGAGCAGGGTCTGCGCGAGCGAGCAGACCGAGACGTCGACGAGCGTACGGGGCCGCAGTGCGTAGCGGCCGAACATTTCCGGGTTCGCCGCCATGGTGCGTTCCGCACCGCTTCCACCTTCGATGAAGTCCCAAATTTCTGGGGGAAGTTCGGCGCGCGCAGCGCGCTCGATCCCGGCCAGCGTGAGTGGTCCCACGGGCATCCTCGTTCCCGGACGGCCGCGCTCGGACCTGTCCCGGAACGGGAGCGTAGGAGGTCCAGACCACATTGGTATAGACCTTGATTTGACCAATCGTCTGTGCAATCGTCTGGCAACGGAATTGGCCGTATTGGTTTGAACGGCGTCCATGTCAAATCTCCTCACTGCGTGGAGTGGCGTTGACCGGCATTTCCCTCTCTTCACCTCCGCCCTTCTCGCCCCCGCACACCGACGCCCCGGAACACTGGGCGGAACGGTTCCTGCTGGCCGGCCCCGGGGGCGAGGAGTGCCTTCGTTTCGGCACACCCCTCGACCGCGACGCCCTGCGCGCCCTGGTCGAGGGACAGGCCGAGCGGCTCTCCGCCGCCGGCCTGGGCCCCGGCGGGACGGTGGCCCTGCGGCTGCCGCCCTCCACCGCCTTCGTCACCGTGCTGCTGGCCAGTTGGCGGCTGCGCGCCCAAGTGATCCTGCTGGACCACCGCCTGACGGCCCATGAGATCGACCTGGCGGTCGAACGGCTGGCCCCACAGGTGCTGGTAGGGTCGGCACACCGGCCCTCGGGGTCGCTGCGCGGCTTCTCCGAGGTCGAGCCGGTGGCCGTCCGACTGTCGAACGGCCGGCCCGCCGGGACCGGGCACGCCCTGGTCCAGCTCAGCTCCGGGTCCACCGGCCCGGCCAAGGTGATCGCCCGCACCGCCAGTGATCTGATCCGCGAACTCGGCTGCTACCAGCAGCTGGTGGACTTTCCCGGCGAGGGCGAGCGGGTGGTGCTGCTCTCCTCGGTAGTGCACGTTCTCGGACTGGTCGGCGGGCTGCTCAACAGCCTGCACGCCCGCGCCCCGCTGACCGTGCCGGAACGGATGACGGCCGCGGGCATCCTCGCCACCGTCGCCGCCGACGACCGGCCCACCACGGTGATCGGCGTACCCTTCCACGCCGAACTGCTGTCCGGCACGGCCGCACCCCCGCCGCTGCCGCAGCTGCGCCGGATGATCGTGGCGGGCGAACTCGTCCGCCCGGGACTGCCGGACCTCTTCACCGCCCGCTACGGCGTGCCGCTGGGCACCATGTACGGGATGACCGAACTCGGCGTCATCGCGACCGATCTGACGGCCGGTCTGCACCCGGCGAAGGAGCCGGTCGCCGGGATGGAACTACGGATGGTGGAAGGAGAGTTGCAGATCCGGACGGCCGCCTCGCCGTATCCGGGGCTGGACGATCCGACCCGCTGGTCGGACGGCTGGCTGCACACCCGGGACGCCGCCGTGCTGGACCGGGCCACCGGGCGGGTCACCGTCCTCGGCCGCCGGGACTCCCAGGTCTCGATCGGCGGCCTGAAGGTGGACCTCACCGAGGTCGAGCAGACGCTCGCCGCCCTGCCCGGGGTCCGCGAGGCCGTCGTGGTCTTCGACGCGGGGGCCGTGGAGGCCTACCTCGCCGTCGAGGAGGGCGCCGACCCCGCCCTCGTCCAGGACGGACTCGCCGGGCGGCTCGCCGCCTACAAGCGGCCGCGCCGCCTCGCCTTCCTGCCCCTCCTCCCCCGTACCGCCACCGGGAAACTGCTGCGCGACCCCGCCGCCCTGCGCGACGCGGCCACGGCCGCGGTCCCGACCTGAGACCCGGCCCGTACCCGACCTTCCCCGACACCGCGCGCGCCGCACGCGCGCGAGCACAAGGAGCACACCATGCAGGACCGCATCCGCGAGTTCGTCCTCGCCGCACTGACCGAAATGCAGTACGACGTCTCCGAGGTGACCGGCGACACCGACCTCGGCCCGGCCGGACTCGACCTCGAGTCGCTCGCCCTGGCCGACCTGTCGGTGCAGGTCGAGGACGAGTTCGGGGTCAAGTTCGACCTCGACGAGATGGAGTCCACCGCGCTGATGACGCTCGACCAGTTCACCGCCGACATCGCCGCGCGGATCAACGCCACCACCGCCGCCGCCACCGCCACCGCCACCGCCACCGCGGGCAGCCCGGCGTGACCGGCACCGCACTCCCCGGCCGGGCCGAGGTCCTCGGCATGCTGGCGGCGTTCGGGCAGCGCACCGCCGACACCGTTCCCGAAGAGCTCGGATCGCTCGAACTGACGTGGCTGATAGCCGAGTTCGAGCAGAGCTACGGCATCGAGCTGGATCTCGACGACGAGCGGTTCGAGGCCGTCCGCACGGTCGACGCCGCCACCGAGCTGCTGCGCGAGGCCGTCCTCGCCGCCGCGCCCGCCGGAGCCGCGCAGCCATGACCGGCCACGCCCCGCCCGCCGTCCGGCCCGTGGTCACCGGGCTCGGCGTGCTCAGCGCCGTCGGCCGCGGGCTCGACGCGCTCGCCGAGGCGACCGCCCACGGCAAGGCCGCGTTCGGCCCGGTCACCCGGTTCGACGTGTCCCGGCGCCGGACCACCCGGGCCGCGCTGCTCGCCGAACCGGTGGCGCTCGCCGACGCCGTGCTCGACGTCACGGCCCAGGCCTGCCGGCAGGCCGGCCTGACCGCCGCGGACGGCGCAAAGATGCCCGTCCTGCTGGCCCTGCACAGCGATCTGCGGACCAGGGAGGTCACCGCGGCCGTCACCGCGGGGGCCGGAGCGGCCCTCGGGGTCCGGGGCGTCACCCGGGTCTACACCGGCGCCTGCGTCGCGGCCGGGACGGCGGTGGCCGACGCCGCCGCACTGGTCGCCGCCGGCCGGCACACCCGGGTCCTGGTGGCGGCCGGGCACCTGGTGGAGCCGGGCGTCTTCGGAGCCTTCGACGCCGGCCGGGCGCTGGCCCGCGACGGCGAGCTGCGCCCGTTCAGCGCCGGACGGACCGGCACCCTGCTCGGCGACGCGGCCGCCGCCGTGGTCGTCGAGGCCGGGCCCGCCGCCGAGCGGCGCGGCGCGCCCGTGCTCGCCCGGCTGGCCGGCTGGGGCCGGGCCGGCGACGCCCACCACGTCTGCCGCCCCGAACCGAACGGCGACGGGGCGGCGCGGGCCGTCGAGGCGGCACTCGCCCGGGCGGGCGCCGACCCGACGGAGGTCGGCTACGTCAACGCCAACGGCACCGGCTCGCCGCTCGCCGACCTGGCCGAGGCGCGCGCGCTGCGGCGGGTCTTCGGGGCGCATGCCGACCGGCTGCCGACGAGCTCCAGCAAGTCCGTCCACGGCCACGCCCTGGAGGCCTCCGCACTGCTCGAACTCGCCGTCACCATAGCGGCGTTGCGCGACGGCCTGCTGCCGGTGAACGCCGGCTGGCTCGGCCCGGACCCGGACGTCGGCCTCGACCTGGTCCTGGACGGCCCGCGCGCCGCTCGCCCCCGCTACGCGCTCAGCCTCAACTCCGCCTTCGGCGGCGCCAACACCGCACTTCTGGTGGCCGCCGGATGAACGGACCCCGCATCCTCGCCGAGGGCCGCTGGCCCGACCCGGAGCTGCCCGGCGGACTCCCCCCGCTGCCCGGCTTCTCCGCCTCCTCGTTCAGCCCGCTGGTGGCCGAGGCCGCCGAGCGCTGTCTCCGTGCCCACCACGGCGCCGACGCACCGGCCCCCGGCCGCACCGCCCTGCTGCTCGCCAGCAGCGGCGGCGACCGGGCCACCGCGCGGGCCATCGACACCGCCGCCGCCTCCGGGCAGCGGGTGCCGCCCCTGCTGTTCTTCCAGTCCAACCCCAACGCCGTACTCGGGCACATCGCCGCCCGCTGGGGCCTGACCGGCCCCGTCGTGGCGATCAGCCCCGCCGAGGCCGTACCCGGGCACGTCCCGCAGGACGCGCTCGACCTGGCGGCGCTGCTGCTCGCGGACGGCGACGCCGACCAGGTCCTCGTCATCGCCGCCGAGCAGGCGGACGACGACGGCCGCCCCGACCGGGCCGTGGCCCTGCTGGTCGCCGCCGGCTGACCCCCCCCCCCGGCCGCCCCGGCCGGACACCTCCGCGCCCTTCGAGCACCCCGCACGGAGCGCGCCCCACCGCGCCCACCCACCGCCATCGGGCGGACGGCCCCACCCGCCGCGCGCCGCCGCAGCACACCCAGCACCATCGGAGGATCCACCACCGTGAGCATCCGCAGTATCCGCACCCTTCTGGCGGACGACCCCGACGTCGGCGCCGGCAACGTACTGACCAGCCGCATGGCGCTCGGCCTCGGCCTGGACGAGCCGCTGCTGGCCTTCGACACCCCGGTGGACGGCCACGCCGCCTGGCACCCCTTCACCCTGCGGGAACTCGACCGCGCCGTCCGGGCCCGGGCCGCGGCCCTGCACTCCCTCGGCATCACCCGCCGCGACCCGGTGGTGGTGTACGCGACCGACGCCGCCGACCACGTCCTGGCCTTCCTCGCCCTCACCCGGCTCGGTGCCATCCCCGCGCTGCTCAACCCCAACGTGGACGGCGAGCGGGCCGCCCGCTACATCGGCCGGCTCGGCGCGGCCGGCGTCCTCGCCGACGGCCCGCACCTCGCCGCCCTCGCCGGCCACGACACCGGCACCCCCGTGCTTCCCGAGATCGGCACGCTCGGCGCAGGCGACCCGGACGCCGCCCCGGCGCCCTACCGCCACTGGTCCGGCGACCCGGTGGCGATCACCCACTCGTCCGGCACCACCGGCATGCCCAAGGCCGTGGTGCACTCGCACGCGAGCCTGTACGCGGCGATCCGCCACCGGCTGCGGATGCCCCGCCCGCAGGGCCAGGAGCGGATGCTCAGCGCGCTGCCCGCGCCGCACGCCGCCACCCTGATCGCGGTCAACCTGGCGCTCAGCTCGCACACCGAACTCGCCCTGCTGTCGAAGCAGTCCGGCACCGGAGTGCTGGACGCGATCGAGCGCCGCCGGCCGACCGGGGTGATCGGCTTCGCCGCCACCTGGGCCGAGCTCGCCCACCACGACCTCAGCGAGCGGCACCTGGACTCCGTCGCGCTCTGGTGGAACACCGGCGACTGCGCGCACGAGGTGCACATCCGCCGGCTGATCGCCGCGGGCAGCCGGGAGACCGTCACCCGCCAGGGCCGGGTGCGCGCCCCCGGATCGCTGTTCGTGGACGGCCTCGGCTCCACCGAGATGGGCCACTCCCACTTCTTCATCACCCACGGCCCCGGCACCGAGCGCTACGGCCGGTGCGTCGGCCGCCCGCACGCCTTCGTGGACTGCGAGGTGGTCGGCCCGGACGGCGAGCCGCTCGGCCCCGGCGAGGTCGGCGAACTGGCCACCACCTCCCCCACCCTGGCGCTCGGCTACTGGAACGACTCGGCCACCACCTTCCGCACCCGGCTCCGCGGCCGCTTCCTCACCGGCGACCTGATGTACCGGGACGAGGAGGGCTACTACTACCACGTCGACCGCGCCGTGGACTCGATCGAACTCGGCGGCGGCAAGCGGCTGTTCACCGCGATGTCGGAGGAGCGGGTACTGGCCCGCTGCCCGGACGTGGCGGACTGCACGGTGGTCGCCGTCCGGGACGGCGACCGGGTCGTCACCGACGTGCTGCTGATCCTGGCGGCCGACGCCGACCCGCGGACCGACCGGACGAAGGAGGTCACCGCCGCCCTCGACGAGGCCACCGCCGCGACCGTCCGGCAGGTCCTGGTCGTGGCGGGCGACGACATCCCGCTCGGCCCGACCGGCAAGGTCCGCAAGGTGCTGCTCCGGCAGCGCTACCTGGACTCGGCGGGCGCCCGATGAGCCCGGCCGGCGGGCGCCCCGCCGCCGTCATCACCGGCATCGGCCTGGTCACCCCGCTGGGCCGCAAGCCCGCCGAGGTGTTCGACGCGCTGACCGCCGGCCGCTCCGGCATCCGGGCCCTGCCCGAGGGCCACGCCGCGCACGGCTGGCTGACCACCGCCGGGCTCGCCCCCGCCGTGGACGGCCGCGAGGTGCTGCCACCGACCGAGACCCGCTGCGTGGACCGCTTCGTGCTGCTCGCCCTCGCCGCCGCCGACGACGCGCTCGCCGACGCCGGCCTGGTGGTCGGCCGGGACGCCGACCCGCACCGCACCGCCGTCGTCCTCGCCACCGGCGGCGGCGGGCTGGAGACCTTCGAGCAGCAGTCGCACCGGCGGCTGGAACGCGGCCGGCCCGGCGTCAGCCCGTACCTGCTGCCCGGCATGCTCTCCAACATGGCCACCGCCCGGATCGCCATCAAGCACGGTATCCGGGGCTACAGTTCGGCGATCGTGACGGCCTGCGCGGCCGGCGCCCAGGCCGTCGCCGAGGGGCTTCGGCTGATCCGGGCCGGGGACGCGGACGTGGTGGTGTGCGGCGGCAGCGAGTCCTCACTGCACCCGACCATCGCCGCCGCTTTCACCAACGCCCGTGCGCTGTCGAGTGGTTGGGACGACCCGGAGCAGGCGAGCCGGCCGTTCGACGCCCGCCGCAACGGCTTCGTGCTCGGCGAGGGCAGCGCCGTGCTGGTCCTGGAACGCGCCGAGCACGCGGACGCGCGCGGGGCGGCCGGCTACGCCGACCTGACCGGCTGGGGCGCCTCCACCGACGCCCACCACCCGACCATGCCGCGCCCGGACGGCGCGGGCGCCGCCGACGCGATGCGCTCCGCACTCGCCAACGCGGGCCTGTCCCCCGCCGACATCGGCTACGTCAACGCGCACGGCACCGGCACCAAACTGGGCGACGTCGCCGAGGCGGCCGCGCTGCGCTCCGTCTTCGGCGGGGACGGGCCCGCCGTCAGCTCCACCAAGGGCGCGACCGGCCATCTGCTGGGTGCCGCCGGAGCCCTGGAGGCCGTGGTCACCGCGCTGGCGGTGGCCCGGGGGACGCTGCCGCCCACGGTGAACCTCACCGACCCCGACCCCGCCTGCGACCTCGACCACGTCCGGGGCGCGGCCCGGTCCGCACCGCCGCGCCCCGCGCTGAGCAACGCCTTCGCCTTCGGCGGCCACAACCTCAGCCTGATCTTCGGCCCGGCGTCCACCCGGGCCACCAAGTAGCGCTCCGCCCACCGTCTTTTCCGTACGTCCGGGGAGAACCGTTGTCCATCCAGACCATCACCCATGTCGAGTACCACTGCGCGGACGCCGACAAGACCGCCGCCGGCCTCTGCGCCGACTTCGGTTTCACGGCCGAGGAGTTCACGCCCGAAACCTCCACGCCCGGGGCGTCCGGGCCCGACGAACCCACCGGACAGCCGGAACCCGGGCTGCGGGTCGTGTGGCTGCGCCAGGGCGGCATCCGGCTGTCCCTCGCCTCGGCCGCCGACCCCGACCACCCGGTGGCCCGGTTCGCGGCCCGGCACGGGGACGGCGTCGCCGTGCTCGCGCTCGGCTGCACCGACCCGCAGGCCGCGCTGGAGCGGGCGGAGCGGCACGGCGCCCGGGTGCTCGACCGGGCCGGCGGGCTGGTCGCCGGCTTCGGCGACGTGGCCCTGCGGTTCACCGCCACGACCGGCACCACCGCGACCCCCGCCGGGGCCGCCGGCGAGGGCGGCCCGAAGGACCTGCTGGACGCGCTCGACCATGTCGCGATCTGCGTCCCGGCCGGCGAACTCGGCCCCACCGTACAGTTCTGCGAGGCCGCGCTGGGCCTGCACCGGATCTTCGGCGAGTACATCGAGGTCGGCGAGCAGGCCATGGACTCCAGCGTGGTGCAGAGCGCCTCCGGCGACGTCACCTTCACCCTGCTCGAACCCGACACCACCCGCCGGCCCGGCCAGATCGACGAGTTCCTGGACGCCAACGAGGGCGCCGGCGTCCAGCACCTGGCCTTCCGCACCGCCGACATCGCCACCGCCGTCCGGACCGCCCGCGGCCGCGGCGTGGAGTTCCTCACCACCCCGGGCGCCTACTACGACGCCCTGGCCGAGCGCCTCGGCTCGACCGCCATCCCGATCGAGACCCTGCGCGAGCTCGACGTCCTGGTGGACCAGGACCACGGCGGACAGCTGTTCCAGATCTTCGTCCGCTCGACGCACCCGCGGCGGACGCACTTCCTGGAGCTGATCGAGCGCCAGGGCGCGGGCACCTTCGGCACCGCCAACATCAAGGCCCTGTACGAGGCCGTCGAGCGGCAGAAGTCCACCGCCGCCGCCTGACCGGACCACCCCGCCCCGCCGAAACCCACCCTCGCCCTCTCCCCGAGGAGGCCCACCCCATGACCACCGCAACCGAGTTCCGGCTCACCGACGCCGAACGCACCTTGCTGCCCACCCCCGAGGAGGTGGCCGGCTACCTCGAACACGGCTGGTACCTCTCCCGCCGGCTGTTCAGCGACGAGGAGCTGGACACCCTCCAGGCCGCCACCGAGAAGTACTACGAGGGCCACCGCGACCGCACCCTGGCGGTCCGCCCGCCCAACCTCGCCTCCTGGGAGCCCGCCCACGGGCCGATCCAGCGGCACAACGACTACGTGCACTACGAGAGCGACGCCATCGGCTCGGTCCTGCGCAAGCCGCTGCTCGGCGCCGTCGCCGCGCTGCTCGCCGAGGCCGAGGAGATCCGGGTCTTCCAGGCCACCCTGATCTACAAGCCGCCGGTGCCCGGGGAGCCCAGCAACCAGGTGCCCTGGCACTTCGACAGGCACTACTGGCAGACCTCGACCTCCGACCGGATGCTGACCGCCTTCCTCCCGTTCCACGACTGCGGGGAGGAGAACGGCACCATCACCATGGTCGACGGCAGCCACCGCTGGCGCGAGCTGGACTCCGGCGAGGACTCCACCCGCCACTTCGCCCAGCGCTCCCGCGCCGAGCTGGAGGACATCCTGGCCGCCAACGCCGCCCACAACGGGCAGCAGGTGCGCAAGGTCCCGATGGTGATCCCGCGCGGGCACGTCAGCTTCCACCACTGCCGCACCTACCACGGCAGCGGCGCCAACCTCTCCACCGCGCCGCGCCGGGCGGTCTCGCTGCACCTCCAGGACGGCGCCAACGAGTACCGCCGGCACGAGAAGGCGGACGGCAGCCCGGTGGTCTACAACCACGACGTGGTGGTCCGGCGCACCGCCGACGGCCGGCCCGACTACGCCGACCCGGACATCTGCCCCACCGTCTGGCGGGGAGAGACCGGGTGACGACACCGCTCGACACGCCGGAGCGGCGGTACCGGATGCTGCGGCTGATCCGCGGCTTCGAGGAACTGGCGCTCACCCTGGTCAGGTCCGGGGTGATCACCGGCGGCATCCACCCGTACATCGGGCAGGAGGCGGTCGCGGTCGGCGTCTGCTCCGCGCTGGGCGACGGCGACCGGCTCACCAGCACCCACCGCGGTCACGGTCACGTCCTCGCCCGGGGTGCCGACCCGCGCCGGCTGCTCGCCGAACTCGCGGGCCGGGTCGACGGGTTGAACCAGGGCCGGGGCGGCTCGATGCACGCCGCCGACCTCTCACTGGGCATCCTGGGCGCCAACGGCATCGTCGGCGCGGGCGCGCCGATCGCCGTCGGCGCCGCCTGGGCCGCCCGGCAGGCCGGCGAGGACCGGGTCGCGGTCGCGTTCTTCGGGGACGGCGCGCTCAACCAGGGCGTCCTGCTGGAGTCGCTCAACCTGGCCGCGATGTGGCGGCTGCCGGTCGTCTTCGTCTGCGAGAACAACGGCTACGCCACCACGCTGCCCGCCGCCACCGCGGTGGCGGGCAGCGCCCTCGGCCGGGCCGCCGCCTTCGGCATCCCGGCCGCCGAGGTCGACGGCATGGACACCGAGGCCGTCCGGTCGGCCGCCGAGGAGGCCGTCGGGCGGGCCCGGGCCGGCGGCGGCCCCGCCTTCCTGGAGTGCCGCACCTACCGATTCGAGGGCCACCACACCATGGAGCGCCGGATGAAGCTGCGCTACCGCACCCCGGAGGAGGTGTCCGGCTGGCGGGCCCGCGACCCGCTGCTCCGGGCGGCCGAGGCCATCGGCGCGGCCCGCGGCGAAGCACTGGACGCCGAGGTGGCGGCCGAGCTGGCCGAGGCCGAGCGGTTCGCCCTCGCCTCCGAACATCCCGACCCCGCGGGCGCGTTGGACCACCTGTACGCCGACGGGACCAGGCCGCGGGCGGGGGCGGTGGCATGAGCCGGCTCTCCTACACCAAGGCGCTCAACCGGGCGCTCGCCGACGAACTGGCCGCCGATCCCTCGGTCTGCCTGTTCGGCGAGGACATCGGCGCCGGGCTGGCCGGGCCGACGCTCGGCCTGCTGGACCGCTTCGGGCCGGACCGGGTGGTGGACACCCCGCTGTCCGAACAGGCCTTCACCGCCATGGCGGTCGGCGCGGCACTCGCCGGGCGGCGGCCGGTGCTGGAGTTCCAGATCCCCTCGCTGCTCTTTCTGGTCTTCGAGCAGCTCGTCAACCAGGCCCACAAGTTCTCGCTGATGAGCGGCGGCCAGGCGAGCGTCCCGCTGACCTGCCTGGTGCCCGGTTCCGGCTCCCGGGACGGCTGGGCCGGCCAGCACTCCGACCACCCGTACAGCCTGTTCGCGCACGCCGGGGTGAAGACCGTGGTGCCCGCCACCCCCACCGACGCCTACGGCCTGCTGCGCTCGGCCGTCCAGGACCCGGACCCGGTCGTGGTGTTCGCGCCCGCCGCGGCGCTGCCCGTCCGGGAGAACGTCACCTGGGAGCTGGCCCCCGTCCCGCTCGGCTCGGCCCGGGTGCACCGCACCGGGACGGACGTCACCGTGGTCGCCGTCGGCCACCTGGTGCACGACGCGCTGGCGGTCGCGCAGGAGGTCGCCGACGACATCTCCGTCGAGGTCCTCGACCCGCGCACCCTCCACCCCTTCGACTGGCCGGCGCTCGCCGCCTCCCTGGAACGCACCGGCCGGCTGGTGGTCGTCGACGACTCCAACCGGAGCTGCGGCATCGGCGCCGAGGTACTGGCCACCGCCGCCGAGGAGATGCGCCTGATCGCCCCGCCCCGGCGGATCACCCGCCCCGACGGAACCGTCCTGCCCTTCGCCCCCGCACTCGACCGCGCCCTCCAGCCGGGCCGGGAGCAGCTGCGCCACGCCCTGTACGCCGTCATGAAGTAGCCACCCCGGCACGGCCCTTACCACCACCCCGCCCCAAGGAGTCTCCATGTCCACCAACCGCTACCACTGGGACCGTTCGCACCCCGGCCTGACCGGCCTCCAGCAGGCCATCGACCCGCTGCGCCGCGAGGTCGTCGGGCACACCGTCTACGGCGGGCTGAACAGCGTCGAGCGCGTCCGCACCTTCCTGGACCGGCACGTCTTCGCCGTCTGGGACTTCATGTCGCTGCTGAAGAGCCTGCAGCGCGAGCTGACCTGCGTCGACGTGCCGTGGGTTCCGAACGGGCCGACCGCGAGCCGTCGGCTGATCAACGACATCGTGCTGGTGGAGGAGAGCGACGAACTCGGCGAGGGCTTCACCAGCCACTTCGAGCTGTACGTCGAGGGCATGCGGCAGGCCGGCGCCGACCCGAAGCCGGTCGAGGCCTTCCTGGAGCTGCTCCGCTCGGGCACCGCGGTGCCCGAGGCGCTGAAGACCGCCGGGGTGCCGCAGGCCGCCGTCGACTTCACCGCGACCACCTGGGAGATCATCGAGAACGCGCCGGTGCACTGCCGCGCGGCGGCCTTCGCCTTCGGCCGCGAGGACCTCATCCCGGACATGTTCGCGCAGGTCATCAAGATCGAGGACCCGGACGGCGGGCTGACCGTCTTCAAGGACTACCTGGCCCGGCACATCGAGGTGGACGGCGAGCAGCACACCCCGATGGCGATGCAGATGCTGATCGACCTCTGCGGCGACGACACCGCCAAGTGGGAGGCCTGCGCCGAGACCGTGCGCACCGCGCTGCGGGCCCGGGTCCGGCTGTGGACGGCGATCGAGGAGGCGTTCCCGGCCTGATCCCGGGGCACGGACGGGAGGGGGGCGGCCGGCCGGCCGCCCCCCTCCCGTCTGCCAGGTACCGTGCCCTCAGAGCACCTTGGGAACGGTGGCGGCCAGCGGCGGCAGCACGTCCGCCGGGTCGCGGAAGCGGTGCAGCGCCGCCCGCCCCTCGGCGCCGCGCAGCCGGGCGGCGAGCCGCGCCGGCAGCACCACCGTGGTGAGGAAACCGGTGCCGTGGAAGCCCTCGACCGTCCAGGAGACCCACGGCAGCGGGTAGTTGGCGGCCGGGCTGAAGAACACCGGCCGCTGGCCCTGGAACCGCAGCTCGTACGCGCCGAAGCGGCTCCAGTTGGAGAAGCTGAAGCGCCGCCGCTGCGGGTCGAAGCCGAGCGGCATGCAGTCGCGCAGCCGGGCCCGGCCGATCGCCTCCAGGAAGCCGAGGTTGGCGCGCAGGTTGAGGTGCCCGGTGGCGAAGTCGTCCAGCGCCGCCCGGAGTGCGCCCGCGAGCGCCGCGGGCCCGTCCTGCGGGGTCTGCGGCAGGTGGACCTCGCTGAGCAGGTTGCCCACCAGGGCGGGTGGCAGGCCCAGCCAGCGGCGCGCGTCGACCGGCACGGTCAGCCAGCGCTGTTCCCGGTCGTCGTCCAACTCCCGCAGGACGCTGGTGACATGGGCACAGAGGACGTCGCCCGAGGAGAGCCGGCGCCCGGCCTTCGCGGTGAAGTCCTCGCGCATCCGGGCGATTTCGGCGTCACCGAAGTACAGCTGGACGGTCCGGTTGGCCCGCGGCCCGCTCGCCACCTCGCGGGCCAGCTGGGCGGCCTCCTCCGGCCCGGGCAGCCGGAAGCCGGGCCGGCCACAGTCCTCGGCGGGCAGCACCTTCTCCAGCAACGCGTCCTGGTCCTCGACCAGTTGGGCCTCCGGCAGCTCCTCCCCCTCCACCGCGGCGGACCAGGCGCGCAGCAGCAGCATGAAGCTCTGCAGGTCCCCGATCGCGTGGTGCCAGGAGCAGCCCAGCACCGTGCCGCCGCCCGAGGGCCGGGTGATCCGGACGGTGAGCAGCGGCAGACCGCCCGCCCGCGCGGCCGGGGCGTCCACCGGGTCGACGAGCTGCGCGCCGACCGAGGTGACCCGGCCCATCGCCTCCGCGAGCGTGCCGTCCACCTGGTAACTGTCCATCGGCACACCGGAGTCGTCGCAGACGGCGGTCAGCTCCTCCCCGTCCGTGCGGAGCCGGCCGGCGAACACCGGCACCCGGTCGAGGGCCCGCGCCAGCCCGGCGGCGAGCCGGTCCTCGTCCAGGGTCTGCTCGAAGAAGAGGACCACCGAGACCGAGAGGTCGGCCAGCATGGTGTCCATCAGCCCGCAGCGCAGTACCGTTCCCGGGGCCCGGCCGGCCCTGACGGTCCGGGAATCGCGCAACTGGGGCCAGACGCTCATGTTCCATCCCGGAGGGTTCGCGGGGAGTCGTGCACGTCACCCCGAACGGCAGGGCCGCACTCCGATACGGCGGGGCGGCACCCCGAACGATAGGGCAGTGGCCGGTCACTGATCCAGTGGTCCAGTCCAATTCATTGGCGCCGGCGGGGAACCGGACCGGCCCCGGCGGCCCGGCGGCGATAGAATCCGAGCTATGGGAGAGGGCGCAGGCGTGCCCACCGCGCCGCCGATGGTTCTCGTCACCGACAGGGACTCGCAGCTGATCGACCCCGGCCGGGCGTACCACGTCGGCCGCGACCCGACCAGCGAGATCGTCCTCGACGACCCCCGGGTCTCCTGGCACCACGCCGTGCTGCGGGCGGCCGACGGGCACTGGCTGCTGGAGGACGTCGGCAGCACCAACGGCACCTTCGCCGACGGCCGCCGGGTCCGGCAGGAGGACGTCGGCCCGGGCACCCGGCTGCGGTTCGGCAGCCAGGCGGACGGCCCGTCCGCCACTCTCACGGGCCTGCCCGCGCCGAAGCCGGGCGACCGGCCGTCCCTGGTCGCCCCGGCGGCGTCCGGTGTCTTCCGGCGGCCGAGCGCCGTACTGCGGCTGCCCGACCGGACGGTGCAGATCGGCCGGGCGGACGACAACGACCTCGTCCTGGACGACCTGGTGGTCTCCCGCCACCACGCGGAGCTGCGCGCCCGGCCCGACGGCGGTCACGAGATCGTCGACCTGACCAGCCACAACGGCACCTACGTCAACGGCCGGGCGGTCGAGCGCTCCCCCGTCGGCCCGGCCGACATCATCGGTGTCGGGCACTCGGTGCTCTGCCTGGCCGGCGACGAACTCGTCGAGTACACCGACACCGGCGAGATCTCGCTCAACATCCAGGGCCTGGTCGTCCGGGTCGGCGCCGAACGGCGGGTGCTGCTGGACGACGTGAGCTTCCCGCTCGCCGAGAAGGCGCTGCTCGCGGTGGCCGGCCCCAGCGGCGCGGGCAAGTCCACCCTGCTCAACGCCCTGACCGGGCTGCGCCCGGCCGACGAGGGCACCGTCCTCTACGACGGGCGCGACCTGTACCGGGACTACGCGGAACTGCGCCGCCGGATCGGCCTGGTGCCCCAGGACGACATCCTGCACACCCAGCTCACCGTCCGCCGTGCCCTCTCCTACGCGGCCGAACTGCGCTTCCCCGGCGACACCGACAAGCGCGAGCGGGAGGCCAGGGTCGACGAGGTGATCCACGAACTCGGTCTGGACCGCCGGGCCGACCTGGTCGTCTCGCGGCTCTCCGGCGGCCAGCGCAAACGCGTCAGCGTCGCCCTGGAGCTGCTGACCAGACCGTCGCTGCTCTTTCTCGACGAACCCACCTCCGGCCTCGACCCGGGCATGGAGCGTTCGGTGATGCAGATGCTGCGCGGCCTCGCCGACGACGGCCGCACGGTGGTCGTGGTCACCCACAGCGTGCTCAGCCTGGACGTCTGCGACCGGCTGCTGGTGCTCGCCCCCGGCGGCCGCACCGCGTACTACGGCCCGCCCGGCGAGGCGCTGCCGTTCTTCGGCTTCACCGAGTGGCCCGAGGCGTTCGAGGCGTTCGAGAGCGAGGACCACGAGGCCTGGCAGCGCCGCTTCCGCGAATCCCCGCAGTACGAGCGGTACGTGACCGCCGAGGCGCTGCCCGCCGTCCACCCCGGGCCCCGGACCCCGGCGGAGGGGGCGGCGGCCGGTCCGGAGCAGCCGCAGGGCTGGTTCTCCCAGCTCGGCACGCTCGTCCGCCGCTACACCGCCGTGCTCGCCGCCGACCGGCTCTTCCTGACCGTGATGACCGCGCTGCCGTTCCTCATCGGCGTGATGTGCCGGGCCATGGCGGGTACCCGGCTGACCTCGGACAACGCCCTCAACTGCCTGCTCACGCTCTGCATCGGCGGCCTGCTCACCGGCTCGGCCAACGCGGTGCGCGAGCTGGTCAAGGAGCGGCCGATCTACCAGCGGGAACGGGTGGTCGGGCTGTCCAGATCCGCGTACCTGGTCTCCAAGGTGGTGGTGCTCGGCACCGTCACCGTCGTCCAGGCGGCCGTCCTGACCGTCGTCGGCCTGGCCGGGGTCACGCTCACCACGGCCGTACCGGACGGGGTGCTGATGCCGCCGCTGCCCGAGCTGATCCTGGCCGTCGCGATGCTCTCCTTCTGCGCCATGATGCTCGGCCTGCTGGTCTCGGCCGCCGTCCGCAAGGAGGAGGCCACCATGCCGCTGCTGGTGCTCCTCTCGGTGGTGCAGATCGTGTTCAGTGGCGCCATGCTGAAGCTGCACGGGGTGCCAGGCCTGGAACAGTTCGCCTGGCTGGTGCCCTCCCGCTGGGGCCTGGCCGCGATGGCCAGGACCATCGACCTGCACACGATCCTGCCGACCGCCATCACCGCCGACCCGATGTTCCGCCACGACGGCGCCGGCTGGCTGCTCTCCATGGGCATGCTGGTCGCGCTCTCGGTGGTCCTGGGCGTGGCCGTGCTCGCCCTGTTGCGCCGGCAGGAGCCCGCGATCATGCGCGGGTAGACCGCCCCGGAGCCCGCGAGGGCAGCCGGGGGAACCGCCGAGCCAGGAGCCGAGGAAACCGCCACCCATGGACGAGTTCGCGTTCCGCCCCACCCACGTCGCCCCGCCGGACGGGATGGCCACCTGGGCGGCCCCGGACCCGGCACAGCCGTCGGTCCGGCTGGATCCGCTGCTGCCGGTGCGGCTGGTCGGCCGCCAGGGCTACTGGGCGCACGTGCTGTGCTCCAACGGCTGGTCCGCCTGGGTGGACGGCCGGCTGCTGGTCAGTCTCCCGAACACACCGCCCGCCGCCACCGGGCCGCCCGCCCGGACCGCCGACCCGCGCCCGGCGCTCGCCGAGGCCGAGGGCGCGCTGGCCCGCTACCGGGGCCTGCTGGAGGAGCTCGCCGCCGGGGACGCGGACCTGGAGGTCTTCCGGGAGCGCGCCCGGGGCCTGCGGATCGGGCTGGTCATCGACGGCGAGGAGCTCTGGCTGTTCGACCCGGCGCGCGACCGCTGGTGCTACTGCGACGGGCTCCAGCTCCAGACGTACGCCGCCACCGACCGGCCCGCCGGGCCGGTGCCCGGCTCGTACCAGCGCACCCGGACCGGTGAACCGTGACCCCGCCGGAGCGGCCCCGCGACGAGGACCTCCCGCCGGAACAGCCCGACGGCGACGACGCGGCGCTGGACCTGCCGTCGGGCATGGTCGGCCGGCGGGTGGCGGGCTACCGGCTGGAGTCGGAGATCGGGCGGGGCGGCATGGCGGTCGTCTACCGGGCGAAGGACCTGCGGCTCGGCCGGACGGTCGCGGTGAAGCTGCTGGCACCCGAACTGGCCCGCAACGAGGTGTTCCGGCAGCGGTTCATCCACGAGTCCGAGGCCGCCGCCGCGATCGACCACCCGCACATCATCCCGGTGTTCGAGGCGGGCGAGACCGACGGCATCCTGTTCATCGCGATGCGCTACGTCGAGGGCGGCGACCTGCGGGCCCTGATCGACCGGAGCGAGCCGTTCACGGTCAGGCGAGCGGCCCGGCTGGCCCTGCAGATCGCCTCCGCCCTGGACGCCGCGCACGACCACGACCTGGTCCACCGGGACGTCAAGCCCGGCAACGTGCTGGTCGCCGCCGGCACGGACAGCGAACACCCCGTACACCTCTACCTGGCCGACTTCGGCCTCACCAAGAAGTCGCTCTCGCTCAGCGGGCTGACCGGCGTCGGCCAGATCGTCGGCACCCTGGACTACGCGGCGCCCGAACAGATCACCGGACGGCCGCTGGACGGCCGGTGCGACCAGTACAGCCTGGGCTGCGTGGTGTTCGAGATGCTGGCCGGGGCGCCGCCGTTCCGCCGGGAGAGCGATGTCGCCCTGCTCTGGGCCCACCTCAACGACCCGCCGCCCACCCTGCGCGAACACCGCCCCGACCTGCCCACCGCCGTCGACGCCGTACTGGCCCGGGCGCTCGCCAAGGCCCCCGAGGAGCGGTACACCAGCTGTCTGCGGTTCGTCGCCGAACTCCGCGCGGCCGGTGCGGTGGCCGCCGGGCCCGCACCGACCGGCCAGTGGCGGTCGACCGGCCCGCCGACCCGGGTCGTACCACCGCACGACGCGGCCGCCCCTCACTCGCCCGCCCCTCACTCACCCGCGCCCCGCTCGCCCGTCCCCCGTTCGCCCGGCCCCCGTTCGCCCGCCGTGCCGGAGCCCCCGGCCTGGGCCTCACCGGTGGTCCACCCGCCGCGACGGTGGCCCGGCCCCTAGTACTGCAACGGTGCTTAGCGTGACGAGGCTTCAGCTCTTGGGCTGTGGCCTCGTCTCTTGTAGTGGCTGGTCCGGGCCTGGTGTTGGCGTCGGCGGCGCCATCGGGACCAGTGCAGGACGTGGTCGATGCTGCGGCGGACAGGCCGGGTGAGATGCGTGATCAGCCGGCGGATCTCGGGGACGGTGAGGGGTATCAGGTCTGGCGTTCGAGTAGGTCCGGCCCCCTTTCGAGCTGCTGGGCCCGCATGACAGTGAGGTAGGCGTGGGCGGCCATGGCGAGGGTGATGTGCCGGTACCAGCCCTGGTGGCGGCGGACCTGGTAGTCGTCCAGGCCGCACTGGCCCTTCGCGCTCTGGAAGCACTCCTCGATCGCCCAGCGGGCGCCTGCGACGGCGATCAGGTCATTGAGTGTGGCATCGGCAGGTGCGTAGGCGATGTAGTAGGCGATCTTTGCGGGGTCGGCGATGCTGCGGCGGGCCAGGACCCAGTGCCTGCGGTCGGGGCGGTGCCAGGGCCGGACCTCGATGCGGGCCCAGTCGTAGATCCGCAGGCCGTGGGCGCCGTCGCCGCAGGATCGGCGCTTCCACTTCTGTCGGGGCAGGTCTGCGACCAGGTCGTGCAGCCGATGGTCCATGGCCCGCCAGGTGACCACGGTGTCGTGGCGGGTGGTGGCGACGACGTGGAAGACGTCGGCCTGCTCCAACTCGTAGCGCCAGCCCTTGCTGTAGCCGTAGCCGGCATCCGCGGTCACCCACCGGAACGGGATCCTGTCGTCGATCGCACGGCGGACCATCGCCCTCGCGAGCTCGACCTTGGTGGCGAACTCGACCTCGTCACCGATCCCCGCCGCCCGACAGCGTTCGCGGTCGTCCGTCCAGGACTTCGGCAGGTAGAGCGCCCGGTCGATCAACGTCCGGCCCAGCCCGCTCGAGTAGGCGAGGAAGACCCCGACCTGGCAGTTCTCGGTACGGCCCGCGGTGCCCGAGTATTGCCGCTGGACACCGGCCGACCGCACGCCCTTCTTCAGGAAGCCGGTGTCGTCCACGATCAGCACGCCACCGGGATCCGACAGGTGCTCGACGACGTAGGCGCGCACGTCGTCGAGCACCTCGTCCGCGTCCCAGTCGATCCGGTTCAGCAGTCGCTGGATCCGGTCCGGACCGCTGTGACCGGCCTCCTCGGCCACCGTCCACCCGTTCTTGCGCTCCAGCGGCGCCAGCAGGCCCCGCATGTAGGCCAACGCCGACTCCCGCGACTCGCTCCGCGCGAACCGGTGCCCAAACCGCTCGTGCAACCCGACCAGCCCATCCGACCAGCGACGAGCATCGACCTCGGATATGTCCCCACCCATGAACAGCTCAACGAGCGAACCCGACAACCGTCACGGTAAGCACCGTTGCAGTACTAGGCCGCGTATTCGGTCGTGATCAATGGGTTCGGGTGAGGTCCTTGATCCAGATCATTGCGCCGCGGAGGTGAAGGCCGGCGAGGTAGCTTT
>NZ_JBIVRD010000057.1:0-37645 GCF_044755565.1 Kitasatospora sp. NPDC092286
CCAGCAGAGCAGCGGCGCCGAGCGAGCGAACTCCAGTCCACACTCACACCATCAGGTGACACCAGAACCAGTCAAACACTCACAAACCGCTCTCTGAGGACACCCGGTTCTGGGTTGGCACCCGCCTCGCGCGCTTCCTGGCCAACGCCGACCAGGCCCAGGCCGTCCTCGCCCGCCAACTCATCGACCTTGTCCAGGGCGGAAGTTACCTGCCCGACGAGATCAAGGTCGCGGAGATGGCCGAGGCGGTCGAAGACCTGCTGAACGTGCACCTCGCCCGGGACAACTTCTACAACGAGCCCCGAGTGGCGCGACGCCTCGCTGAACTCGTCGGAGAACACGGGGCGGTTCCGGACAGCCTCGCGCGACAGTACGTCAAAACCCTGATAACGGTGTTCCTCACCAACGGCCACGGCGAGGCGTTCGCGGCCAACGAGATCTACCTGGACCTGATCAGCCGCTTCGACCCGGAGCAGGCATCGCTCGCCCTCCAAGCGTTCGCCGACGCCGAGATCTCAAGCCAGCTGCAGCGTCAGCTGTCCCAGAAGAAGTGGGACGAGCTCCTGAACGTTATCGACGTCAAGATCACGGGACGGCCCGAGCGCGAGCTCCTGCAGGCGGTCCGCGACTTCCCAGGCACCCCGGACAAGCTCCGCCTCGACTCCGGCATCAAGCGTCACCTCGCCGCGCTGCCGAGCTGAGAACCAAGTAGTCCTCACAGAGCGGCCACGAACACCCGCTGCAGGTTTCCGGTCAGAACAGACCTTCTGCGGCGGGTTCGTGGCTGTTCTGCTTCCGGATCCCGGGAACCCGTCGGTTTCTGTTGGCGGTGGCGCGGAAGCGCTATTCGGGGCGGAAACGGGCGTGCAGCGGCGGGTCGCCGGTGCCTCGGGCGAAGTGTCGACGCCTGCCGTCGCCGTGGCTGCTGAGGACGGTGCGGAGGGGCACGGTCTCGGCGGTCATGGAGGTCCCGGTTCCCACGGGACTCCTCATGCCCAGGCGCCGACCAACATCGGCTCGGGCCGGAGCTTGATCCCGGTTGCGATCTCGACCTGCGTCGAGAGCTCGGTGAGGGCCTGGGCAAAGCCCGCTGCGGTCGCTCTGTCGTGGGCGGTGAGGGTGAGGGTGCGGCGTTCCGAGCAGTGGATGCCGTCTGCGATCTTGTAGCCGGGGCGGTAGCCGATGTGTTCCAGGAGCCAGCCGGCGCTGGCCCGGAGTTGTCCGTCGCTGTCAGCGTGGACGGGGCACCCGGTGCCGGACAGGCGGGTGGCCTGGGCGGCGGTGACGGGCGGGTTGAGGAAGACCGATCCGGCCTGGCGGGCGGCAGGGCCGTGGGGGTCGAGGAGAAGTCCGCGGCGGTGGCGGTTGGCGAGAACGGCGGCCGTCACGTCGGCGACGGGCGGCCGGGTGCCGATGGAGGTGCCGAGTTCGTCCGCGAGCGGCTGGTAGGTGACGGGGGCGGCCGGTGAGCGGGTGAGGTGGAACGTCGCGGTGAGGATGGTCCAGCGGCCGGGGTTGCTCTTGAACCTGCTGTCACGGTGGCGCAGGCGGCATGCCTCGACGGGCAGGGTCCGCATGCGGCCCATCTCCCAGTCCCACACGGTCAGGTGGTGGAGGGTGTCGGAGATCTGCTGACCGTAGGCGCCGGCGTTCTGAACGGGGGCCGCCCCGGTGGTGCCGGGTATCCCGGCCAGGCACTCGATCCCGGCCAGGTGCTCGGCGGCGGCCCAGGCGGTGAGGTCGGTGAGCGGGTGTCCGGCCTGCACGGTGACGTCGATCGTGGTGTCGTCCACACGAGTGGCGGTGATGCCCCGGGTGTTCATGACCAGGACGGTGCCGGGGTGGCCGGCGTCGGAGGCGATGACGTTGCTGCCGTGGCCCAGCGCCACGGGGGCCTGCTCATGGCGCTGCCCGATCGTCCTGACGGCGTCGGCCCAGTCGGCGGGGGTGGAGATCGTCAGAACGTGCTCGGCGGGGCCCCCGAGTCGCAGGGTAGTGAGGGACGCGAACGTGGTGCTGGGCACGGTAGGCCCTCCTAGGGTTCGTCGGTGATCGCCTTGAGGGAGAGGGTCCGCAGCGGGGCGAGGCGGGTGCGGTTGTCCTGGTGGTGGTAGACGGCGTTGGTGCAGATGGCCAGGTAGCGGCCGGTGGCCGGGGCGAGGTAGAGGCTGGTCCCGGTGAAGCCGTGGTGGTAGGCGAGCCTGCCCTCGTCGGCGAGGATCCAGGCCAGGCCACGGTCGAGGCCCGGCTCGATCTCGGCCTGCGGCTGCATGCTGTAGGCGAGCCAGCGGCCCAAGGGCCCGCCGGTGGCGTGCGAGGACAGCAGGTGGGTGGCGAAGACGGCGAGGTCGGCCGGGGTGGTGAACACCCCGGCGTGGCCGGCGACTCCGCCGAGCAGGGCGGCGTTGTCGTCGTGCGGCATCCCCCACAGCCGGGGCCCGCCGTTCAACCGCTGCTCGGTCGGGGCGACCTGAGCGGAGCGGGGCACCGGTCCGTAGGTCGTGCCGGTCATGCCGAGGTCCTGCCAGAGCTCGGCCGCCAGCTCGTCCAGGCGTCGGCAGCGGTAGTGGGCCAGGGCCAGGCCGAGGAGGATGAAGCCGCGGTTGATGTAGCGGTGACCTGCCCCGGGGTCGGCGATCAGCGGCTCTCCGCAGATCAGGTCGGCCAGCGGCTCGGGGCGGTTGCGGTACTGGTCGAGGCGGGTGTCGGCCCGCAGGCCGGAGGTGTGGGCCAGGATCTGGCCGACCGTCACCCGGCCGCCGGGCGCCTCGGCCGGGATGCCGGCCAGCAGTTCGCGGATCGTGGTGTCCAGGGTGAAGCCGTCCATGAGGGAGGTGCCGACCAGCGGCCAGGTGGCCAGGACCTTGGTCAGCGAGGCCACGTCGTACACCGTGTCCGGCCCCGGCCGGGCGTCGCCGCACTCGGGGGCGACGACGCCGGAGGCCAGGTAGCCAGGCTCGGTGTCGAAGGTGCCGTGGGCGATGACCCCGCCGGGCACGGTGCCGTCTGCGGTCATCAGGTCCAGGCACTCGCGCAGGTCGGCGAGCGCGTTCGGGGTCCACAGCACGGTGTTGGTCACGGCTACTCCTGGTCGATCGTCAGGTCGGCACCGAGCGCGGCCAACTTCGGCAGCAGGCTGCCGTATCCGCGCCGCAGGTGATACATCCCTCGGATCGTAGAGGTGCCCTCGGCGGCCAGGGCGGCGATCACGAGAGCGGTCACCGCCCGGATGTCCTCCCCGGCCACGTCGGCACCGGTGAGGGCGGACCGGCCCCGGACGGTGATCACCGAGCCGGTCGCGTTGACGGCGGCGCCGAACGCGGCCAGGGCCGACAGGTGGGTGTCGCGCTGGGTGTAGATCCGCTCGTCGATGCGGGAAGTGCCCTCGGCCTGGGTGAGGAAGGCGGTCAGCTGCGGCTGCACGTCGGTGGGAAAGCCGGGGTGCGGGCCGGTGGCCATCTGTACCGGCCGTGGCCCGGCCGGGGTGCTGACCGCCGTTCCGCCGTCCAGCGGGTCGAGCTGGATTCCGGCGTCGGCGAACACGGACACCAGCCCGTCCGGGAACGCGGCCAGCGGGAAGCCGTCCAGGTGGACGGTGCCGCCTGTGATGGCGGCGGCCAGCGCGAGGGTGGCGGCCTCCAGCCGGTCCGGCGGCACGGTGAATACCCCGCCCCGGATGCGGTCGGTGCCGGTGACGTTCAGGGCCGTCCGGCCTCGCCACTCGATGCCGACTCCGGCCTGCGAGAGCAGGGCTGCGGTGTGGGTGACCTCAGGTTCCACGCTGGGGTTGAGGATCGCGGAGGTGCCCGGGGTCCGGGCGGCCAGCAGCATCGCGGTGACCGTCGCGCCCAGGCTCGGCCCCCACGAGCGGGTCTCGGCGTCGGTGATGAACGGCAGCCGTTTGCCGGTGAAGCGGGCCCGTACCCGGCCCCGGTTCACCTCGACCTCGGCCCCGGCGGCTTCCATCGCGGCCAGGTGTCGGTCGATGTAGCGGGCGCAGAAGGCGTCCCCGCCGGGGGTGGGGAAGGTGACCTTGCCGCAGCGGGCCAGCAGGGCGCCGCCCATCACTGCGGTAGTGCGGATGCGCCGTCCGAGGTCGTCCGGGATGACGGGGAAGTAGGAGTCGGCCGGTCGGGTGGCGAACTCGTCGCCGGTCACGGTGGCGCGGGTGCCGGTGCGGTGCAGGACGTCGGCGACGACCAGGGTGTCCAGGATCGCGGGTGCACCGACCAGGGTGAGCGGGGCGTCGGCGAGGATCGCGGCGGCGTACAGGTGCAGGGCGATGTTCTTGCTGCCCTGGACGGTGGCGGTACCAGCGAGGCGGCGGCCCCCGGTGATCCGCACGGCCCTCTCGTCGGTCGTCGTGGTGGTGTCGGTGCTGGGCATGGTCACCTTCCCTGGCTTCCGGCCGGGAAGAAGCCCCCGACCTGCGTCTTCGGGTAGAGCAGGGTGTGCGCGCCGATCAGGGTGGCGGGCTGGAGCACGGTGCCGGCGGGAACGATCACGCCGTCGCCGACCACCGCGCCGAACTTCGTCTGGCCAGTGGCGACGCGCCGGCCGTCGAGGTGAGCGCAGACCTCCTCGGTGGCCGGTTCGGTGACCGGTCCGGAGGTGACCCGCAGGCCGGTAGTGGAGACGAACGCGCCGATGTTGACGCCGAGGCCGAGCACGGAGTCCCCGACGAAACTGGTGTGCTTCATGAAGACGCCACCGGTCAGCAGGGAGCGGGTGACCTCGGCGCCGAAGCCGATGCGGCAGCCGGGGCCGACGACGGTGTGGTCGCGCACCCGCGCGCCGGCCTCGATCACCGCGCCGGGGCAGACCAGCACCGGGCCGGTGACGAACGCGCCTTCCGCGATGACGGCTCCGGGCGCCACGATCACGTGGCCCCGAACGGTGGCGCCGGGCTCGATGGTCCCGGTCGCCTCCGGCAGCGAGACATCCAGGTTGCCGGCCAGCAGGTCGGTGATGGCCTTCTTGAGGCCGAACACGGTCGGGCAGCAGTTCAGCAGGTGCAGCACGACCGGGTCGGTGACGTGCTCGGTGTCGAAGTAGTACGCGGGCGTGGTGCGGTAGTCGATGCGCTCCAACTCAGTGTGCAGCGCGGGCGCGTCGGTCAGCCGGTGCATGGCTGGATCTCCTCTCGGGCGAGCGAGCGGAAGAAGAAGGTGGAGCCGTCACGACGGCCTCCGGGTGCCTCAGGAGGCAGGCAGGTCGGGCGCGGTCGCCGCAATCTGAGGGCTGGCCTCGGCCGGCTGGTTATGAACAGCCAGGCCAAGCAAGGCGAGCATAGGCAGGTGCAAGGCGGCCCAGGATGCGGTGAGGAATGCGTCGAGCCGGTCACGATCCGGCGGGGCGGCGTGCCGCCGGCTGGCGGGCGGCGGGGAGGTGCTGGGCGTTGGCATGGGAGGGCCTTCGGCAGCGGGGGGAGGAGTGGACGTTCCCCAGTGAACTGCCGAGCGGAAGTCTGGATCCGTAGCCGGACTACGGCCCGTAGTCCGGCTACGGGTCAGACGATCTGAACGCCCGCTCGGGCGGCGAAGTCCCGTACGCCGGGCAGCTTGCGGTCGTGCCGGAGCAGAGGGGTGACGAGGTCACGGACGGCACCCCGGCGGATTTCCTGTGGGGCCGCCTCCTCGGCGGCCAGCAGAGCCCGGTAGCACTGTTCGGGCTTGTTCCACTGGTCGAACGCACGGGCCACATCGGTGAAGAAGCGGGCTTGCCGCTCGGCGGTCGGCAGCGCGGTGGGGTCGATCGTGGAGGCCAGCTCAATCGCCCGGCCAGCGTCGCCGAGCTCGTAATGCACCGACAACTCGTGCAGGGCGACGCCCTGGATGCCGTCGACCAGGCCGGAGGCCCGGCCGGCGGCTGCGGCGCTGTCGGCAGCCTCACGGATCAGCGAGTGCGCGTAGGCGCGGTCGCCGGTCTTCGCGGCGGTGTAGGCCGCAGTGGCGTACAGGTCGCCGCGGGCGGCCAGGCGGGCGGACTCGGACACCGTGGTGTCGGCCAGGAGGTCTTCGGCGGCGACCACCACGATGTCGGTTGCTCGGGCCAGGCTGCCCTGGCGGCGCCATGCGCTGGAGACCATCCGCTGTGCCTCGGCGACCACCAGCGGGTCGCCACCGGACCGGGCGGCGGTGAGCGCGCGGTCGGCGGTGATGGCCACCAGGTTGTTGTCACCGATCTTGATGCACAGTCGAACTGCGAGATTGTAGAGCCGGGCGACGTTACGAGCCCGGTCCTCGGTGCTGCCGACCATTTGGGCGGCAGCGATCCGGCTCGGCAGAGCCTCAGCGAGCGCGTCGCACTTGGCTGCCTTGAACTCGCGACGAGACGTCAGGAGAGATGCAGCGACGGTCTCATGGGTTGGCTCGCTGCGGGGCACCGGAACCCGCCCTGTCCCGTAGAGCAGCAGGTCCTCCAGGCCGGCCAGCGGTGAGGCTGCCTCGGCGTGCGCGGCCTGCTGGCCGACGACCGGGGTGAACAGGGCGGCAGCCGCCAGGGTCAGGAACGGGCGGCGTCGCACATCGTCCTCCTCGGCAGCGGAACTGCTCGTCAGCGTAGCCGAGGTGGACTTGCGGGGGCGGGACCTCGGCCGGTCTGCGGCCGGTTGCGGTAAGGCCATCAGCTCGTTGAGCTCGCAGCTCAGTACCTCCGCGAGGCGCCGGAGCAGGGTCAGGTCTTTCACCTGCTGCAAGTCCCGTTCGACCAGCGACATCCAGACCTCGCTGCGGTCGAGCTCAGCGGCGAGGCGGAGCTGGGTCCACTCCATCTCGGCGCGACGGAGCGCGATGAACTTGCCGAACGTGATACCGCTGCCCCTCACGCTGGCCCCCGATACCGTGTCGAAGCCACTACGGATCGCTACCGTACCGATGGTCGGGGCCATGGTGTAGGGCTTTCGGTATCGAGCCAGCACGTCGCAGACCGGCTTGGGTCGGGCTGCGTTGCTGGTCCCTGAGGGTCATCCGCGCTGCCCTCTCACCCCTGGGCGAGGGCAGCGCCATCCGCTGCGAGGTGCAGGCGGGGTAAGGACTCCTTGCCTCACAACTTGCTCCGGCTTCCGGTGGACTGACCTCAGTTCGGAATGCGGGTGACCATTTGCAGGCCGGGCCAGTGGACGTTACGGCGTGCGGTGGAAGCTCGGCAATCTCCTCGATGGCACGGGGTTCACGACGGGGCGTACACGCGAGCCCCCTTCTAGAGGGGGGCTCGCGCGTGAACGCTGGGTCGCGTGGACGGCGTGTGCGCCTCCGTGATCGCTCTACCTGCGGTTTCTTCGCTGAGCGTGGACGGTGTGAATGGCTTTCGCGGGGCTCTGCGCGGGAGGCGTGCGTGGACGGTCTTGTGTACGGTCCACGCCGGGGGAGCGCCCAGTGGCGGCGATGGTCCGCTCGTGCGCCGGCGGCCGGGTACAACGGTCGGCGCTGTCCGCTGGCCCGTGCGGTCACCTCGGTCAGTTCTGTCGACTGGCGTGACCGCAGTGACCGGACCCCGGTCACTGCGGTCGGTCAGAACGACGGACTGACCGGGGACGCGGTCACTCACGCTTGCCTCGGTCACTCCAGTCGTGGTGGCGGTCAGGAGACGGCCGTGATGTGCCGGGCAGAGGGGCGGTAACGGGCCTGCTGGCCGCCCCCGACACCACCAGCAGTGCCTTCGGCCTTGACCGCCAACCCACTCTTGACCAGGCGGTCCAGGTGGCGGCGAGCCTTCTCGATGTCGGCGCGGTCAGGGTTGGCCTCGCCGGTCAGGGCGGTCGCCAGGTCACGAGCGGTCAGGCCGTCCGTGGCGGCCCTCAGGAGGGTGACCGGATCCAGGGTCGGTTCGACGTAGGTGGTTCCGCGCTGGTGGTCGTGGACAACCGGAAGCGGGCCGATCTCGCCGGTCACGGTCTTGAGGTGGTGAAGGGTGACCGCCGGGTCGCCGGCCTCGCCGGAAATGAACAGGACACTGCCCGCTCCGGCGGTCAGCCAGGTCGAGCCGTACACCCGGTCCAGGGTGGGACGCTGGCCGCGTGGCGCGTCGGCGGTGGCCTTGCGCTGGTGGTGAAGCTCCATGATCTCGACGCCGGCGCGCAGGGCCCGCATGCGGGCGTTGTTGAAGGTGACGGCCAGGGAGTCGTCCACGAGGGTGCTGACCGCGTCCTTGAGGCTGTCGATGACGATGGTGTCGGCGCGGTGGGCGGCGGCGAGTTCGGCGAGGAGGTCGGGTTCCTTGTCGAGGGTGGCGGGGAGCGGTCCCTGCCACACTGCGAGGCGGTCGCGAAGGTGGACCTCGTCGACAGGCATGATGCGGCGGGCCATGGCGCGGGCGATCTGCTGGGGGCGGTCCATGGCGAGGTAGAGGACGCGTTCTCCCTCTGCGACGGGGAGGTCGAGGACGGCGGCCTGGAGGCCGAGGCGGGCGAGGACGACCTGGTGGGCGATGGTGGTCTTGCCGACGCCCGGCGCGCCGACGATCATCAGGCTCTCGCCGGAGGCCCAGGCGGTCTGCTCCCGGGTGCCCCACAACGGTTCCTTGTCCGCGCCGGTCTTGGTGACGAAGTCCCAGCGGTTGACGATGTAGCGGGACAGGCGGCTGCTGCCGGAGGCCAGCGCGCGTTCGCGCTCGGCACGGATCTCGGTCTCGACAGCCGTACGGATCTCGTCCGGGTCGGCGCCCGGAGTCAGTGCGTGGTGGACGGTGCGGATGCCGGTGGCGTGCAGGGTCCGCAGTTGGGCGTCTCGACGCACGATCTGCGCGTAGTAGTCGGCGTTGTCTGTCGAGGGCGGCGCGACGGCAACCAGCGTGTGGAGGTAGGACGACCCTCCGACGCGAGAGAGATCTCCCGCGCACTGCAGGTGGTCGGTGAGGGCGATGGGGTCGGTGGGCGCGTCCTCGGCGCGCAGCGCGAGGATCGCGCGCCAGATGGTCTCGTGAGCGGGGCGGTAGAAGTCGCGTGCGTCCAGCATGCTGCGGACCTTCTCCACCGCGTGGTGGTTCACCATGCAGGCTCCGAGGACCGCCTGCTCGGCATCGACGTTGTGCGGCGGCTCCCCGGAAGGGCGGTCGGCGTGAGCGTTCGACGGGTCGCTCGGCCGCCGGTCGTGGTGGGATGACGGCTTTGACGGCGGGGCCGTAGGCTTGTCCACAGCGGTGTCCTCACTCGGAGGCGCTGGGCGGCTACCCGGTTCCTCCGTTGTCGACTGTTCCAGGGATGGGCGGTTTCGAGGTTCTGCTTCGGCCCTCGGCGTTCGTAGCGCCGGGGGCCTTTGTGTCTCGAAGCCGGGTGGCTGGCCCGGCTCGATGCAGTTCGGCTTGGTTGCGTTTCGCTTTGCATCACGTTAACGTCGTGCTCGGCGCATTGCAAATGGGCTTAACAACTATGCATGGAGGGTTGGCCGTGGCTGGTGCGGATTCAAGACAGCGACTGGAGGGGGAGGAGAACGTCGCCCGGCGCATCAAGATGGAGCGCGAGGCGCGCGGGTGGAGTACCGCCACGCTCGCCGATCGCCTGACCGAGGCTGGCTATCCGCTCAACCAGTCGGCGGTGTGGCGCATCGAGAGCGGTGAACCGCGTCGCCGGGTGAACCTGGACGAGGCCATCGGCTTCGCCAAGGTCTTCGACATCTCTCTGGACAACCTGGTCGGACCGCCCGAGATCGCTGCCAACGCCCACGTGAAGCGGCTGCTGGCAGAGTTCGCCGAGAGCTGGCAGAAGTCCGTCGCCGCCCGCAAGGAGATGGACCGCGCCCGCGACGCGCTCGATGCCTACGGCGCCGCCCACCCGAACCTCGCCGAACTCATCAACGCGATGATCACCCGGGTCGTCGCCGATGAGGCCGGCGGCGACTACCGCTCGCCGAGCATTCCTCCTGGCTCGTCCGAGACCCAAGGTCTCGCCGATCCAGGAGCCGCGACGTAACTTGTCGCTCCCGAGCGCGGCCCTGGCCGCCCAAGGGCACCTGCTGCATGGTGCTGGGTCTGCACGCCGCTCCTGCCGCTGATCCGATGACGACCGGCATCATGCTGGACGTCCGGTGGTTTGGTGCGGCCGGAATCAACCGCTAACGTCCCCTCCCGCCAGTCGGACCACGGGCCTTGCCAGCCCATGGAGCTTCGACCGGCCCATGCCTTCCGCAGCCCCTCGGCGCTACGAACGCCGGAGGTCACAACGCGGACCCGCACAACCGAAATCGCCCATCCCTGGAACATCGACAACGGCGGCGCATAGCCGAAAGCGCCGCTGGGATAGGACACCCATGTCCGAAACGCCGTTGAAGCTTGCCCGAGTGGCCCATGCCCTCGGCATCACGGAGCAGGTCCTCCTGCGCCTGATCGCAGATCAGCACGGTGCAGCCGACCCCACGCTCGTCGCTCTCACCGTCGAGGAAGCCGCCCGCCGCCTCGGCGTCGGCCGGACGACGATGTACGCCCTGGTCGCCTCCGGCGAAGTCCCGTCCGTGACGATCGGCCGACTCCGCCGAGTGCCCGCCGAGGCGCTCAAGGAGTACGTCACCGCCCGTACGCAGGCCGCCGCTTCGACCGTCGCGCTCGCGGCCTGAGGGGGAGCGTATGGCGAAGACCCGCAAGCCCAACGGCGACTCCTCGATCTACGAGGGAAAGGACGGCCGCTGGCACGGCCGCGTCACGGTCGGCGTCAAGGACGACGGCACCCCCGACCGCCGTCACGTCAGCGCCAAGACCCGCCCCGAGGTCACGGCCAAGGTCCGCAAGCTGGAGAAGCTGCGCGACAACGGCACCGTGCCCAAGGCCGGCCAGAAGTGGACGGTCGGCAAGTGGCTGACCCACTGGATCAAGGAGATCGTCCCCGGCACCGTCAGCGAGAACACGTACGCCGGATACGAGGTCGCCGTCCGCGTGCACCTCATACCCGGCCTCGGCGCGCACCGCCTGGAGAAGCTGGAACCCGAGCACCTGGAGCGCTTCTACAAGAAGATGCAGGCCGCTGGCAGCGCCGCCGGTACTGCCCACCAGGCCCACCGCACCATCCGTGTCGCCCTCGGCGAGGCCCTGCGGCGCGACCACCTCACCCGCAACGTGGCCACGATCGCCAAGGCCCCGAAGCTTGAAGAGGAGGAGGTCGAGCCGTTCGAGATCGAGGAGGTCCAGGCGCTCATGGACATGGCGCGCAAGCGCCGCAACTCCGCCCGCTGGATCTTCGCGCTCGCCCTCGGCCTGCGTCAGGGCGAGGTGCTCGGGCTCCAGTGGAAGGACGTCGACTTCGCTCGCGGCGTCGCCTGGGTCAAGCGCGGCCGGCTGCGTCCCAAGTACCGGCACGGCTGCGGCGACCGCTGCGGGCGCAAGCCCGGCTTCTGCCCGCAGAAGGAGCCGATCCGCCGCGAGACCAAGGACACCAAGTCCCGAGCCGGGCGACGCGCGGTGCCGCTGCCCGAGCAACTCGTCGTGATCCTCCGGCAGCACAAGGAGGAGCAGGGCCGCGAGCGGGCCCTCGCCCGCGACCTCTGGACGGACAAGGGCTACGTCTTCACCTCGGAGACCGGCGAGCCGCTCAACCCCAGCACCGACTACCACCACTGGAAGCGGCTCCTGCGCGAGGCCGGCATCCGTGACGGCCGCCTCCACGACGCCCGGCACACCGCCTCGACTGTCCTCCTCCTGCTCGGCGTGCCGGAACGGATCGTGATGGCGATCATGGGCTGGTCCTCGACCTCGATGGCCCAGCGCTACCAGCACGTCACCGAGCCGATGCTGAACGATGTCGGCAGGAAGATCGGCGAGGCGCTGTGGGGTGGGGAGGCGGAGCAGGGCAACCAGTCACCGCTGGCAGACCACGAGGCATGAATGACCGTTGCCGCCTTGCTTCAACTGCACATGCAGTTGAAGCAAGGCGGCAACGCCCATCCTGGTGCAGCTCTCTCGCCAGCAGTGTCAGCCTGTCGACGCGTCCATCTCGGCCCAGATTCTGAGGATGGGGGCCAGTGTGTTCACCACTGCATCGTCCATGTCAGCTGGCTCTGCGCAGATCGCTCGCCCGGAGGCGTCACGCGTGACCAGCGAGATTTGCCCGGCTGTCTTACCGTTGCGAGTGGCCGCGTACACCGTCAGCGCTTCCATGCGATCCAGCCGATCCCGAGCTGGGAAGAATACGGTCCCCAGCTCTTCCTCCCTCTTGGTGGGAAGCGCAAACCACGACTCCGCGATTACAAGCACACCATCGGCGTTCATCGCCTTCACCTGACTGGCCAGCTTCTCGAAGGCGAGGATCTTCGAGTTCTGGTTGTAGAAGATGAGCCCACCCATTTTGATCAGCGCGTCCCCTCGGTAAAGAAATACGAAGGTTCCGTGCTCTCCGTCCATCTCCATGAGCCGTTGAGCGTTCGCCATGAACTCCGGTACGGCGTCGATGGGTCCGTTGGTTGGAATCTTGGCCCGACTGCCATAACGCTCAACGGACTTTGCGATCAGCTCTTCGTCACGCTCGATGACCAAGGAGGTGGACTCGATCTCGACACCTTCCACCAAGTCGAAGTGAGCCTCCAGATCGTCCTTGGCGTCCAGCATGCAGTGCGGGCGCGTGCCTGATACCTGAAGGCTCGACGTCACACACTCTCGGTCATGTGCCTCCAGGTCGCACACAGGCACGCCAGCCACCGAGTGGCCTTCGGCGAGCAACTCTTCGAGCCGCGTGTACGCCTCGCTCGTCGCATCCAGGAGCTCCCACGCGGGCAGCGCCTTGTCCACCCAGCGCCTCCTGACAGTCATGGTCCCGAAGGGCGGCCGATAGCGTCGCATGACGTCGTCTGTGATCTCTCGGATCGACATCCTGGGCGGATACTTCGACGACGTGCCGATGACGCGCTGAAGCCAGTCCTGATGCCATACGACCTGAAGCTCACTGAGAAGCTCCAGATCAGCCTCCTTTGTGATGCGGTTACGCGACTTCACGATCCACCGCATGATCTCATTGCTGCCGGAACTCTGCTGGAACCGCGGGTACCACTCGTCGAAGCCGACGAGTTGAGCCTTCTGCTTTTGCAGCAGCCAGGTCACATTCCGCAGGTTCTGGACCAACGAGTTCATGGTCAACCTGAACTCGTGCGGGTCGAAGTACACCTCATGCAGCCGGTGCCATTGGGCATGGCAATCCATTAGCCGCCGATGAGCGTTGGGCATCGGGCACGGCTGCGCGGCGTCATCTGAGGTCATGCACAGATGCTAGGTGTGTCCACCTTGCCGCACCTGACAATTTCCCGGTCACATCGAACAGCCACCATGGCCCTGATCGTGAAGCTGGTGGAGTTGGCCAGCGGTAGCGACGGCGAGGGCGTACCAGGGGTCTGCTGGACTCGCCGTGGCTACGCCGTCGTGGCGCCGGGGCCGGTCAGATGGATCCAGCTGGCGACTGAGACCAAAATTGAGACCACGAGACGACGAAGGGCCCGACCGCAGTGCGGTCGGGCCCTTCGTTTGCCCTGGCGGGCGGAGGCGGAGGATACGAGATTCGAACTCGTGAGGGGTTGCCCCCAACACGCTTTCCAAGCGTGCGCCCTAGGCCTCTAGGCGAATCCTCCGTGGGAGAGCTTAGTACATGTTCAGGGGTGGTTGCGACCACGCATGTGGAGGGTGAGCGGGGGGTGGTGCCTGCGGATCGGTGAAGGGGGTGGGTGGTGGAGGTGGGGGGTCGGGATCCGGTACTGTGGGTGTCAGCCCCTCGTGTGGCGTTATCTCTCTGAACCCCCCCAGGGCCGGAAGGCAGCAAGGGTAGGAGGGCTCTGGCGGGTGCGCGGGGGGTCTTTGCGTTCCCGGGGCCGGGAGGCGAGGGGCGACGCGTTTGTCGGTCCGTCCCGATATCGTCGGGGGTGTGTCCCTAGCCCTGTACCGCCGCTATCGCCCCGAGACCTTTGCGGAGGTCATCGGTCAGGAGCACGTGACCGCTCCGCTCCAGCAGGCCCTGCGTAACAACAGGGTCAACCACGCCTATCTGTTCAGCGGCCCGCGCGGCTGCGGCAAGACGACGAGTGCGCGCATCCTGGCCCGCTGTCTGAACTGCGAGCAGGGGCCGACGCCGACGCCGTGCGGTGAGTGCCAGTCCTGCCGGGACCTGGCGACGGGTGGGCCCGGATCGATCGACGTGATCGAGATCGACGCGGCCTCGCACGGTGGTGTGGACGACGCCCGTGAGCTGCGGGAGCGGGCGTTCTTCGCGCCGGTGCACAGCCGGTACAAGATCTTCATTCTGGACGAGGCGCACATGGTGACCTCGGCCGGCTTCAACGCGCTGCTGAAGGTGGTGGAGGAGCCGCCGGAGCACCTCAAGTTCATCTTCGCGACCACGGAGCCGGAGAAGGTGATCGGGACGATCCGCTCCCGGACGCACCACTATCCGTTCCGGCTGGTGCCGCCCGGCACGCTGCGTGACTACCTGGCGGAGGTCTGCGGCCGGGAGGGCATCCAGGTCGAGGACACCGTCTTTCCGCTGGTGGTCCGGGCCGGGGCCGGGTCGGTGCGTGACTCGATGTCGGTGATGGACCAGCTGCTCGCGGGTGCCGACGAGGCCGGGGTGACGTACCCGATGGCCACCGCGCTGCTCGGCTACACGGACTCGGCGCTGCTGGACGAGGTGGTGGACGCCTTCGCCGCGCAGGACGGGGCGACGGTGTTCCAGGTCATCGACCGGGTGGTCGAGGGCGGGCACGATCCGCGCAGGTTCGTCACGGACCTGCTGGAGCGGCTCCGGGACCTGGTGATCCTGGCCACCGTGCCGGACGCCGGGGAGAAGGGGTTGATCGACGCCCCGGCGGACCGGGTCGCGATCATGCAGGCGCAGGCGGACGCGTTCGGCGCCGCCGAACTGAGCCGGGCGGCGGACATCGTCAACACCGGGCTGACCGAGATGAGGGGGAACGCGGCGCCCCGGCTCCAGCTGGAGCTGATCTGCGCCCGTGTGATGCTGCCGGGTGCGTACAGCGACGAGCTGTCGCTGCAGGCGCGGCTGGACAAGCTGGAGCGGCGGGCGGCGGCCGGGGGATTCGCGGCAGCGGCGCCGGCAGTGGGCATGACGGGAGGCCCGGGTGCGGTGGCCGCGCCCGTGGCGGCAGCGGCTCCGATGGCAGCGGCTCCCGCGGTGGAGGCGCCGCCGGTTGTGGCGGCCCCCGCGCCCGTGGTTCCGCCGGTGCCGCAGGCCCCGCCCGCGCAGCCGGCCCCGGCCCCGGCCGCGCCCGCGCCGGGTGCCTGGCCGATTCCGCGCAGCTTCCCGCCGGCGGGCGGCGCCCCGGCGGCCGCTCCGGCGCCCGTACCCACGCCCGCCCAGACGCCCCAGCCGCAGGCAGCCCCGGCTCCGGCCGTGGCCGCCGTTCCGGCTTCCGCCCCCGGCGGGCAGCCTTCCGCGGCCGCCCAGCAGGGTGCCGGGCAGGTCCGGCAGCTCTGGCCGCAGATTCTGGAGGCGGTGAAGAACCGCCGTCGCTTCACCTGGATCCTGCTCAGCCAGAACGGCCAGGTGGCCGGGTTCGACGGCAGCGTGCTCCAGGTGTCCTTCATCAACGCGGGCGCCCGGGACAGCTTCGTCAGCAGCAACAGCGACGACGTGCTGCGGCAGGCGCTGACCGACGCGCTGGGTGTGGACTGGCGGATCGAGTGCATCGTCGACCCGTCCGGTGGGGTCGGCGGAGCCGGTGGCGCCGCCGCGGGCGGCCTCGCCGGTGGTACCGGTGGCGGTGGCGGTGGTGGCTGGGGTGCCCCGCAGGCGGCGCGTCCCGCCGCGCCCGCGCCCCAGATGCAGGCCCCCGCCATGCAGACCCCCGCTCCGGCACCCGTGTCGGCCCCCGCGCCCACGCCGGTCCCGGCCGCTCCGGCGCCCACGCCCGTACAGCCGCCGCCGGCCATGGCCCCCTCGCGGCCGGTGCGGTCGGTGGCGCCGGAGGACGACATCCCGGAGGAGGACGACCCGGACCTCAACGAGGAGGCGTTCTCGGGCCAGGAGCTGATCATCCGCGAGCTGGGTGCGACCGTCCTGGAGGAGATCCACCACACCGGGAACTGACCACCACACCGCCCACCGCGCCACCGACGGGCGGCCGTACGCGGTCGGCCCGGGCAGCACGTAGGCTCGGTTCGACGACGCGAGCGAGACAACGCGAACACAGAACGCAAGGGAGTGAGCCGTGTTCCCCGGTGGTGGTCAGCCCAACATGCAGCAGCTGCTGAAGCAGGCGCAGAAGATGCAGGAGGAACTCGCCCGGGCCCAGCAGGAGCTGGCCGAGGCGAAGGTGAACGGTACGGCGGGCGGTGGCCTGGTCGAGGCCACCGTGACGGGCGCCGGTGAGCTGGTCGCGCTGACCATCGCCCCGGCCGCCGTCGACCCGGAGGACACCGAGACGCTGGCCGACCTGATCCTCGCGGCCGTCCGGGACGCGAACCAGACGGCGCAGAAGATGCAGTCCGAGCGGATGGGCCCGCTGACCCAGGGCCTGGGCGGGGGAAGCATCCCCGGGCTGCCGTTCTGACCTGCCGACCGGAGAGAACCCGCAGGGTCTGAGAAGGTCCGCAGAGCCCCGCAGGGCCCACACAGGGCCCCACAGAGCCCCGCAGCAGCCTCACCGAGGCCTGCGGGGCTCGAAGTAGCGTGAAGTAGCGCTCCGAAGTTCTGAAGTTCAGACAACGGACCTGTGTGATTTATGCGGGAGTCGGGCGTCGGCCGGTGTGTCCGGCGCCCGATTCGTTGGATGATGGCACCGGAGCACCACCAACCAGGAGCACCACCATCCACACCTGAGGGAAGGCGCGACGTTGTACGAGGGCGTGGTTCAGGACCTGATCGACGAACTGGGCAGGCTGCCCGGCGTCGGGCCCAAGAGCGCGCAGCGGATCGCCTTCCACATCCTGCAGGCCGACCCGACCGACGTCCGCCGGCTGGCGCACGCGCTGCTGGAGGTCAAGGACAAGGTCCGGTTCTGCGTGGTCTGCGGCAATGTCGCGGAGGCCGAGCAGTGCCGGGTCTGTCTGGACCCGCGCCGCGACCTCGCGGTGATCTGCGTGGTCGAGGAGTCCAAGGACGTCGTCGCGATCGAACGCACCCGGGAGTTCCGCGGCCGCTACCACGTGCTGGGCGGCGCGATCAGCCCGATCGAGGGCGTCGGTCCGGACGATCTGCGGATCCGCGAGCTGCTGTCACGCCTCGCGGACGGCACGGTCACCGAGCTGATCCTGGCCACCGACCCCAACCTGGAGGGGGAGGCGACCGCCACCTATCTGGCCCGGCTCTGCAAACCGATGGGCCTGAAGGTGACCCGGCTGGCGAGCGGTCTGCCCGTCGGCGGGGATCTGGAGTACGCGGACGAAGTCACCCTCGGCCGCGCCTTCGAAGGGAGACGACTGCTCGATGTCTGACCGGACGATCAACCCGCAGCCCCACGCGCCCCACCAGCAGTCCCACGGGCAGCAGCACCAGAACGGGCAGCACCACGCCGCGGAGCAGCAGCACACTCCGCACATCCACGCGCACGGCTCGGAGCCGGACGACCTCGCGGTGCAGATCGCGGACTCGGTGGAGAGCTTCGTGCTCGCCGTCACCGAGGTGGCCAAGGGCGACGAGCCCGGCAGCGCGGTCTCGCTGCTCCTCCTGGAGGTCTCGCAGCTGCTGCTGGCCGGCGGCCGGCTCGGCGCGATCGAGGACGTCGTCCCGGAGGACCGGTTCGAGCCCGATGCCGGGCCGGAGCCGGACGGTGAGCAGCTGCGCGAGCGGCTGGCCGACCTGCTCGCGCCGATCGACGTCTACCACGAGGTCTTCGACCCGTACGGGCCGCCGGAGAAGCCGAACGCCTTCCGGATCTCGGACGACCTGGCCGGCGTGGTCAGCGAGCTCCAGCACGGGCTGACCCACTACCGCGAGGGCCGGGTCAGCGAGGCGCTCTGGTGGTGGCAGTTCTCGTACCTCTCCAACTGGGGCACGACCTGCTCGGCGGTGCTCCGGGCGCTGCAGTCGCTGATCGCGCACGTCCGGCTGGACAGTCCGATCGGGGCGGTGCCGGACGGTGCGGACACCGACGACGACGGGCTGACCGACGAGCAGCTGGAACAGCAGGCCGGCGATCTGATGGCGGCCGAACTGGGGCTCGGGCGGTAGACGGCGCAGGTCCGGACGGCGCGAGCCCGGAGAGTGCGGGCCCCGGAGAAAACAGGCCCGGAGAAAACAGCCCCGGACAAAGCGGTGGAAGCCCGGCCGAAACGCCCGGGACCCCGGACGGGGCGACGGAAACGCGGATTGTGACGCAAGCCTCACGGTTCCCGGCCCCCGGCGAAAACCGGGGGCCACCGCCCATTCGCCCGCCGATTCTTCGGGGCCGCGCCGGATCCCCCGCAGACCTGCCGGTCGGACCGTCCCGCACGGCACCCACCTGCTGAAACATACATCTCACCATATGGAAAGCGCCGGTCGCGGCACCCCTGCTCGGTAGACTGGCGCGGACCGCACAACCCCCTCCCCCCGGGGGTGCGGGGGCCCAGAGCCCCCGGAAACGACACAAGTCGAGGAGCGCACGTGGGCCTTGTCGTGCAGAAGTACGGCGGCTCATCCGTTGCGGATGCCGAGGGCATCAAGCGCGTGGCCCGTCGAATCGTCGATACCAAGAAGGCCGGCCATGAGGTCGTCGTCGTGGTGTCCGCGATGGGCGACACGACGGACGAGCTCATCGAACTCGCGGAGCAGGTGTCACCTCTCCCCGCCGGCCGCGAGTTCGACATGCTGCTGACCGCTGGAGAGCGCATCTCCATGGCCCTGCTGGCCATGGCGATCAAATCCCTGGGGCACGAGGCCCAGTCCTTCACGGGCAGCCAGGCCGGTGTCATCACCGACTCCGTCCACAACAAGGCGCGCATCATCGACGTGACGCCGGGCCGCATCCGCACCGCCCTGGACGAGGGCAACATCGCGATCGTGGCCGGTTTCCAGGGTGTCTCGCAGTCGAGCAAGGACATCACCACGCTCGGCCGCGGCGGCTCGGACACCACCGCCGTCGCTCTCGCCGCGGCCCTCAGGGCCGAGGTCTGCGAGATCTACACCGACGTGGACGGCGTGTTCACCGCCGACCCGCGCGTGGTGAAGAAGGCCCGCAAGATCGACTGGATCGCGTACGAGGACATGCTGGAGCTGGCGTCGTCCGGTTCCAAGGTGCTGCTCGACCGCTGCGTGGAGTACGCGCGCCGCTACAACATCCCGATTCACGTACGCTCGTCCTTCTCGGGCCTTCCCGGGACGATCGTCAGCAACGACAACCCGAACCAGCCCGAAGGGGGCGAGATGGAGCAGGCCATCATCTCCGGAGTCGCCCACGACACTTCGGAGGCCAAGGTCACCGTCGTCGGCGTGCCGGACAAGCCGGGCGAGGCGGCGCGCATCTTCCGCGCCATCGCGGACGCCGAGGTCAACATCGACATGGTGGTGCAGAACGTCTCCGCCGCGTCGACCGGGCTGACCGACATCTCCTTCACCCTGCCGAAGGCCGAGGGCCAGAAGGCCATCGACGCGCTGGGCCGGGTCAAGGAGGGCATCGGCTACGAGTCGCTGCGCTACGACGACGCGATCGGCAAGATCTCCCTGGTCGGCGCCGGTATGCGCTCCAACCCGGGCGTCACCGCGACCTTCTTCGAGGCGCTCTCCGAGGCCGGCGTCAACATCGAGCTGATCTCCACCTCGGAGATCCGCATCTCGGTGGTCACCCGGGCCGACGACGTCAACGAGGCCGTGCGCGCCGTCCACAGCGCCTTCGGGCTGGACAGCGACTCGGACGAGGCGGTCGTCTACGGAGGCACCGGGCGATGACCCGGCGGCCGAACCTCGCCGTCGTCGGCGCCACCGGCGCGGTCGGCGAGGTGCTGCTCGGCCTGCTCTCCCTCCGCCACGACATCTGGGGCGAGATCCGTCTCGTCGCCTCCCCGCGCTCGGCCGGCCGCAAGCTGACCGTGCGCGGGGAGCCCGTCGAGGTGCTGGCGCTGACGGAGGAGGTCTTCGACGGGATCGACGTCGCGCTGTTCGACGTCCCCGACGAGGTCTCCGCCCAGTGGGCGCCCATCGCGGCCGCCAAGGGCGTCGTGGTGGTGGACAACTCCGGCGCGTTCCGGATGGACGAGGACGTCCCGCTGGTCGTCCCCGAGGTGAACGCGGCCGCGCTGCGGATCCGTCCGCGCGGCATCGTCGCCAGCCCCAACTGCACCACGCTCGCGATGATCGCGGCGATCGGCGCGCTGCACGCCGAGTACGGGCTCAGCGCCCTGATGGTCGCCACCTACCAGGCGGCCTCCGGCGAGGGCCGGACCGGCGTGGACACCTTGCGCGAGCAGGTCGCGCTGGTCGCGGGCACCGAGGTCGGCGAGCAGACCGGCGACCTGCGCGCGGTGATCGCCGACCACGGGCCGTTCGCGGCGCCGCTGGCGCTCAACGCGGTGCCGTGGGTGGGTTCGCTGATGGACGGCGGCTGGTCGTCCGACGAACTGAAGGTCCGCAACGAGTCGCGCAAGATCCTCGGCCTGCCGGCCCTGCGGGTCTCGGCGACCTGCGTCCGCATCCCGGTGGTCCGCACCCATGCGCTGGTCGTGCACGCGGTCTTCGAACGCGAGGTCACCCAGGAGCACGCACAGGAGATCCTCCGGGACGCCCCCGGCGTGGTGCTGTACGACGACCCGGCGGCGGGGGAGTACCCCACGCCGAACGATGTCGTCGGGACGGACCCGGTCTGGGTCGGACGGGTGCGGCGGGCGCTGGACGACCCGGCGGCACTGGACCTCTTCCTCTGCGGCGACAACCTGCGCAAGGGCGCGGCGCTCAACGCCGTCCAGATCGCCGAACTGGTCGTGGGCGAGCTGTCCGGCTGAGGGGCCGACAGACCCTGCTCCGCATTCCTGCCCGGAATCCCCCTCGGATCCCCTGGAGGGGGATTCGGCCATGCGCGAGAATGTCTCGCGGGCTGGGCAACCATGACAGGGGATCGAGTGTCCAACGGGCGTGGCGAACGTGATGGTGGGGGCAGGGGCGGGCATCTCGACGACGGTCGCGGTGACGTTCTCGCCGCGCGCCCAGTGGCCTGCGGATAGGCCGGAAGACAGCCAGATGACGGCGGTCGCACCCGGCGCGGCGGATTCCGGCGCGGACACCGACGCGGGTACCAGCGAGGACCTGCTCACCGAGACCTATCAGGCCCACTACCGCTCGCTGTTGCGGTTGGCCGCGCTGCTTCTTGACGACCTCTCGACCTGCGAGGACGTGGTGCAGGAGGCGTTCATCCGGGTGCACTCGGCCCGGCGGAGAGTGCGCGAGCCCGAGAAGACGCTCGCCTATCTGCGGCAGACCGTGGTGAACCTGTCCCGCTCCACGCTGCGTCGCCGCATCCTCGGTCTGCGGCTGCTGCCAAAGCCCATGCCTGACATGGCCAGTGCAGAAGAAGGCGCCTACGATGCGCTGGAGCGCGATCAGTTGAAGGCCGCGCTGCGGGGTCTGCAACGCCGTCAGCGGGAGGTTCTGGTGCTGCGTTACTTCGTGGACATGACGGAGGCGCAGGTCGCGGAGACCCTGGGCATCTCGCTCGGCTCGGTGAAGGCGTACGGCTCGCGTGGACTCGCCGCGCTGCGGGTCCAGATGGAGGCCGGGAATGGCTGAGGACCGGACCGACGCCCACGGCCCGGGCGGCGTACCGGGCGGCAGCGGCGCACGAGACGGCAACGGCGCACCGGGCGGGAGCGGCGCACGCGGTTCGGGCGGCGCACGGAGCACGCGGGACACCCGGGCCGCGCAGGACGCGCCGGCCGCATGGGACGTACGGGCCACGCGGGCCGCACGGGACACCGGCGAGCAGGACCGCGACCTGGACGGGCTGAACGCCGAGGAACTGCTGGTCCGTTCGCTGATGCAGCGGGCGGTGGCCGAGGTCCAGCCCGACCCGGCCGGCCTGCCCCGGATCCGCCGTGCGGTGCCCCGCCGCCGGGCCGCCCGCCGGGGGGCCCTGACCGGGGCCGCCGCGTTGGTGGCCGCGGTGGCCATCGTGCTGCCCGCCCTGCGCTCCGGCGAGCGCCTCGACCTCTCCAGCGGCCCCGGCTCGCCCAGTGCCCACAGCGGTGCGGCCCCGGCGTCCGCGGGCGCCACGGCCGGCGCCGACTCCGCCGGGCCGGGCCGGCTGCCGCACCCCGACGCCGACGGGCCCGGCGACCAGGGCCGGCCGTCCGGATCCGCCACCGTCCCGCCCAGTCCCGGCGCGAGCAAGGCCGGAGCGGGGGCCGGAGCGTCCAGCCCGGCCCCGGCGCCCAGCACCGGCGACCCGCTGGTCCCGCTCTGCACCAGGGCGGATCTCGGCCGCGGGACCTCGACGGTCGGCGCGGCCGACGGCGGAGGGAAGATCTACGGGCACTTCACGGTGTTCAACACCTCCGCGCGCAGCTGCCGGCTCGGCGGTCCGGGCTCGGTGGCGGTCACCGCCGCATCCGGGACGGACCAGAGCCGGATCCGGGTGGCCGACCACATGGCGGGCGACCCGGCGACCGGGCTGCCCACCCCGGACGCGGCCGCGGGGACGGGCGCCGCGAACGGGTCCGCCGCGAACGGGGGCGGCCAGGGCCTGGTGCTCGCACCGCAGGCCGGGTACCGGGTGGACTTCGGCTGGGTGCCGGACACCGGCTGCCCGGTGCCGGGCGGGGCATCGCCCAGCGCGCCCGCCGCCCCGGGCGGCTCGGGCACCTCGGGCACGGGCACCTCGGGCACGGGCTCGGGTACCTCGGGCTCGGGCACCTTGGCGGGGTCGCAGCCCGACGGATTGGGCGGTACCGGCGGCGCCCCTGAGGTCGGCGCCTCGGGGGCACCGAGCGTGCCTCCCCCGGTGTCCGCCTCGCCGACGGCCGGGCCGACCTCGGCCCCCAGCCCCACGGCCACCGCCACCACCGCCCCGCCGCCCGCCGTCACCCTCGCCCACACCCCGGCCCCGGGCGGCCCGGTCGCCGCCGCGGCCGTCCTTCCGGGCGCCTGCGCGGGCACGGTCTACCGGACGGCGCCCCAGGCCCTGCCGGCGCCGAGCGCACAGCCGAGCGCCTCGCCGTCGGCGAGGTGAGGCCGGGGTGAGGCCGGAGTGAGGCGGGGCTGAACCCGCGCCGGTCCTGCGCCGGGCCAGGCGGGTGCGGGCCGGACGGTGCGGGCCGGACGGTGCGGGCCGGACGGTGCCCGAGGAGTCGGCCCGGCCGACTTTCCACTCCCGTCGGCGGACGCCCCGGTGGACGCCCCGGCAGCGGTTCCCGATGTTCGGGAGGCGCGGCGCGGCACCCCTGTGGTCGGGAGAGGTGTGAGGAGTGGTTACCGTGGGGGGTGTGTACCGGTTCCTCCTGACCCCGCGCTGGCTGAGTGGCACCGCGCTGGCCGTGACGGCCGTGGCGGTGTGTCTCTGGCTCGGCTCCTGGCAGCTCGGGCGGTTCGAGGACAAGGTCTCCTCGCACAAGGAGATCAGCCGGGCGGTCGACGACGCCGGCGTGGCCAAGCCGCTGGACGAACTGCTGGACGCCGCCCGGCCGCAGGTCACCACCGACACCGTCGGCCGAGCCGTCACGGTGACCGGCACCTTTGACGAGGAGCACCAACTCCTGGTGCCCAACCGGGTGGTGGACGGCAAGCAGGGCTATTACGTGCTCACCCCGCTGCGCACCGGCGACGGCCGGGCCGTCGCCGTCGTACGGGGCTGGGCACCGGGCACGCCCGCCGAGGGCGCGTCCGCCGCCGCCGTACCGCCCGTCGGCGAGGTGACGGTGACCGGGCGCCTGCAGGCCGGGGAGAGCAGCGGCAGCGGTGGCGCGGTGGCGGGCGGTCTCCCGTCCGGCCAGCTCGGCACGATCAACCGGGCCGCGCTCGTCAACGTGCTGTCCTACGACGGCTGGTACGACGGCTGGGTGTCCGCGGACGCCGTGCCGGCCGGGCTGAGCACGGTGCCGACGGTGCAGCCGCAGGGCGGCAACGGGCTCACCCTGCGCGCGTTCCAGAACCTGGGCTACACCCTGGAGTGGTTCGTCTTCGGCGGCTTCGTGGTCTTCATGTGGTTCCGCCTGGTGCGCCGCGAGGCCGAGGCCGAGCAGGACCGGGCCCTCGGGCTGGACCCGGTCCTGGAGTAGCGCCGCCCGCCCCGGCTCAACTCAGCTCGGCGGCTCGGCTCGGCTCAGCGGGACGGCTTCGCGGGTGGTGCGACCGGCCTGGACGGCGCGCCCGGCAGGGACGGCGCCGGGACCGGTGACTGCGACGGCGGCGTCAGGGCCGGCGACGGTGACTGGGTCGGTGGTGCCTGCTGGCCGCACCGGCTGCCGCTGCCGCCGCCGTGGTTGTCGTCCGAGTCGTAGTGGTCGGTGTGGTGGCGCGTGGTGCGCCCGCCCTTGGACCCCTTGGACCCCTTCGAGCCGGAGGAGGACCCCTTCGACCCGGACGAGCCCTTGGCGAGCAGCACCGTCCCACCGTCCTCCCCGGCCGCGACCTCCGTCGTACGGAAGGCCGCCCGCACGACCGTGCCCCCCTTCTCCGCCACGGCCGCGGCCGTCGCCGCCGCAGTCGCCCGAGCCGAGGCCGAAGCCGTCGACTGCGGAGCGGCGGGCGGCGGACAGTCCGCCGAACTGCTGCTGTCCTGACCCGAGCAGCCGGTGAGCACGAGCGCCCCGGCCACCCCCACCCCCATGAGCGTCAGCAGACGTCTCACCCGTTCCCCCCGTCGGCCGCCCCGGCCTGGTCCTGATCCTGGTCCTGTCCGCCTCCGGCCCCGCCGCCCGTTCCGCCGAGGTACCGTCGCACGAAGTCGATCTCCAGCCGCAGCTGCTTGATCCGCTCCTCCACCACCAGCGAGCCGTGCCCGGCGTCGTACCGGTAGACCTCGTGCGGCCTGCCCAGCCGCTCCAGCCGCTCGACGTAGTTCTCGATCTGCCGGATCGGGCAGCGCGGGTCGTTCACCCCGGCGCTGATGTAGACCGGTACCCGCACCTGCTCCACGTACGTCAGCGGCGACGAGGCCGTCCAGCGCTCGGGCACCTCCTCCGGCGTTCCGCCGAAGAGCGTGCGGTCCAGCGACTTCAGCGCCTCCATCTCGTCGTCGTACGCCGTCAGGTAGTCCGCGACGGGCACGGCGGCGACGCCGAGCGTCCAGTTCTCCGGCTGCACGCCGATGCCGAGCAGGGTGAGGTAGCCGCCCCAGGAGCCGCCGGCGAGCACCAGCCGGGCCGGGTCGGCGAGCCCGCTGTCCACCGCCCAGGCGCGGACGGCGGCGATGTCCTCCAGCTCGATCAGGCCGACCCGCTCGCGCAGCGCGTCCGTCCAGGCCTGGCCGTAGCCGGTGGAGCCGCGGTAGTTGACCCGGACCACCGCGAAGCCGTGGTCCAGCCAGGCGGCCGGGCCGGCGGCGAAGGAGTCGCTGTCGTGGTGGGTCGGCCCGCCGTGGATGTCGAAGACGGTCGGGAACGGGCCCGTGCCGGCCGGTCGCTGCACCAGGGCGTGCACCCGCCCGCCCGGTCCGTCCACCCAGACGTCCTCGACCGGCACCGAGCCGGGCGGCACCGCGCCGGGCGCCCGCAGCACCACCGTTCCGGCGGTGGAGCGGACGGCGGACGGCTCGGCGGCGGACGACCAGAGGAACTCCACGGTGCCGTCGGGGCGGGCGGTCGCGCCGCCGACCGTGCCGCGCGGGGTGTCCAGACGGGTCAGCACCCCGTCGGTGAGGTCGTACGAGAACAGCTCGCTGCGCGCCTCGTACTCGTGCTCGACCAGCAGCGCCCGCGCGCCGGGGCGCCACTGCGCCGAGACGTCGCCGGGCAGCTCGCGCCCGTGCTCGTCGCGCAGCGGCAGCGCGGTCTCGGCGCCGGTCGCGACGTCCCAGATCATCGGCTCCCAGCGGCCGGTGCGCTGGTGGGCGACCAGCAGCCGGGTGTCGCCGTCCACCGGCGCGAAGCCGAGGCAGGCGACCCCGCGCGGGTCCTCACGGCCGGTGACCTCGTCCAGCTCGGCGACGGTCGCACCGTCGGAGAGCCGCACGACCCGGATCGCCGCGTGCATGGCGTCGCCGTGCTCGGTGTGGTCGATGGCGAGCAGGGAGCTGTCGTAGCTGAGGTCGCCGACGCCGCCGTACTCCTCGTGCCGGTAGATCTCGACCGCCTCGGCCGCGCCCGGGCGGCGCAGGTGCAGCGTGGTGCCCTGCTCGTCGGTGGAGCGGCCGACCACGACCGTGCCGTCCCGGCCGAGCGCCAGGCCCGCCGAGTACGAAGGGGCGAGGCCCGGCACGGCCTCCTCGTCGGGGCCGTCCTCGCCGCCCGGACGCCCGGCGAAGGGCTGGCGGCGCCAGATGCCGAACTCGTCGCCGTCGTGGTCGTCGAACCACCACACCCAGGCTCCGTCGGGGGACAGTTCGGCGTCGGTGGTGCCGTTCGGCCGGTCGGTGACCCGGCGGTGGGTGTCGGTCGCGCGGTCCCAGGCGTAGACCTCGTAGGTACCGGTCGCGTTGGACACGTACAGTGCCCGCTCGGGGGCGTCCTCGGCCCAGTCCGGCAGTGAGACGCGTGCTGCCCTGAACCGCTGCTCCCACGCCGGTACGGCGCTCTTCTCCTCGCTCATCCGTCCATCCAACCCGATCGGGGGCAGTGAACGGAACGGGCGGGTGGGCCCGACCGGTGCCCGGCCGGGCCCGACCGCGCTCCCCGAGGACCGTGCGCTCCCCGGGCGGCGGGTCAGCCCGCCCGGCGGGGCAGCAGCTGCACCAGGCCCACCAGCAGCAGCTCCAGCACCGCCAGCGCCCCCACGCTCCGGCCGAAAGCCGCGACCGGGTCCCCGGTGCCGTAGTAGACGATGCCGATCAGCGCGATCCCGAGCGCCCCGGCGACCTGCTGGACGGTCGACAGCACCCCGGCCGCCGAACCGGCCAGCCGCGGCTCGACCCCGGCCAGGACGACGGAGGTGACCGGGGCGATCACCAGACCCATCCCGAGGCCGTCCACGAACAGGCCGGGCGCCAGCCACCAGACGCTGCCGGTCGTCCCGCCGCCGTACGCGGCGAGGCCCAGCAGGCCCAGCCCGGCGGTCATCAGCAGCCCGCCGAGCGCGACCGCCTGGCGGCCGAGGCGGGCGGCGAAGCGGTGCGCGGTGGTGGAGGTGAGCAGGTAGCCGACCCCGATCGCGGTGAACACCAGACCGGCCCCGAGCGCGTCCAGACCGCGGCCCAGCTGCAGGTGCAGGGCGAGCACCAGGAAGAACGACGCCTGCCCGAGCCAGAAGGCGAGCTGGGCGAGCAGACCGGCACCGAAGGACCTGGTCCGGAAGAGCCGGGTGTCGACCAGCGGCGAGCCGGTGCCACGGGACCGGTGCTGGTGCGCGGCGAAGGCGGCCAGCAGCGCGGCCGCGCCGCCCAGGCAGAGCCAGGTCCACCGCGGCCAGCCCTCCTCGCGGCCCTGGATCAGGGGCAGCACCAGAGCGGTCAGCGCGACGGTGATCAGCAGCACGCCCACCGGGTCCAGGCCGGGCCGGTGCGGGGAGCGCGACTCCGGCAGACAGCGGCGGACCAGCGCGAGGGCGGTGAGGCCGACCGGCAGGTTGATCAGGAAGCAGCTGCGCCAGTCCAGGCCGAAGAGGTCCGCCCGGATCAGCGCGCCGCCGATCAGCTGGCCGAACACCGCACCGAGGCCCATGGTCAGCCCGTACCTCGCGAACGCCCGGGCCTGCGCCGCGCCACTGAACGCCGTCCGCAGGATCGCCAGCACCTGCGGGCCCATCAACGCGGCCGCCAGGCCCTGGACCACCCGGGCGCCGACCAGGGCGGAGGCCGTCGGGGCCAGGCCGCAGCCCGCCGAGGCGAGCGTGAACAGGGCCAGGCCGAGGGCGAACACCCGGCGCCGTCCGTAGCGGTCGCCGAGCCGCCCCGCGGTGACCAGGCCGGCCGCGAGCGCCAGGCCGAAGCCGGCGACGACCCACTGGACAGCGGCCGGTCCGGCTCCGAGATCGGCCTGGACGGACGGTATGGCGACGTTGACCACGAAGGCGTCGAGGGCGGTCATGAAGGTGGCGGTCAGGACCACCGGCAGCAGGCCCCTGGGGGAGGGGGCCGGGTTGTCCCCGGTGACCGGCCGGGTGCGCAGGGCGGTGCTCATCTCGGTTTCTCCTCACTCGGTTTCTCCTCGGGGGAGTCGGGCGCCGGTCGCGGGCGGGGCGTTTTGTCTTTGGGGCCCGTGGCGCGGGGGCGGACCAGGCGTGTCCGCCCCCGCCGTCCGCGATGGCTCAGGCGCCCGGCACGCGGTCCAGGAAGCCGTGCACCGAGGCGATCCGGCCGTCCGGCCCGGCGACCAGCACGTCGAAGCCGATCACCAGGGCCTCCGCCCCGGCCGGTCCGAGGTTCCAGGTGAACCGGGCGATGTTGTGGTGGGCGTCGACCGGTCCGAGGGTGAACTCCAGGCCGGGGAACTGCTCCTGGGCCGCGCCGATCAGGGCGTCGACGCCGTCCCGGCCGGTGACCGCCGCCAGCGGGTCGGTGTAGCTGCCGTCCTCCGCCCACAGCTCGTCGATCAGCTTGCGGCGGGTGGCCGGGTCGGTCTCGTTCCAGGTGGCGACGTAGCGCCCGGCAAGCTGCTGGAGGTCGGCCGGCTGGATGTCGTTCATGGTCATCTCCCTTGTCCTGCGGGGTGGTTCGGCGGGCCTTCCCCGCTGCTCGGTCCCGCTGGTCATGACGGTACGGAGATCGCGGGGCGGCCGAATCCGTCACGCATAGGTAGCGGCGTACGTACCTGGCCGGGCCTGCCGGTGCGCTGTCGGCGGGCGGGTGGGCGAGCAGACCGGCCAGGGGCGGGCCGGCGGCCGGATCGGTAGGGTCGGGGGATGGGGACGCTGTACGGCAGGGAGCGGGAGCAGACCGCCGTGGACGGGCTGCTCGACGGGGCGCGGGGCGGCCGCAGCGGGGTGCTGGTGCTGCGGGGCGAGCCGGGCATCGGCAAGACCGCGCTGCTGGACCACGCGGTCGCGGCGGCGGGTGACGCGTTCCGGGTGATCCGGGCCACCGGCGTCGAGTGCGAGGCCGAACTCCCCTTCGCCGGGCTCAGTCTGCTGCTTGCGGCCGGCCTGGACCGGCTCCCCGCTCTGCCGGGACCGCAACGCCGGTCACTGGAGGCCGCGTTCGGGCTCAGCGAGGCCGCCACCGTGCCCGCCGACCGGCTGCTCACCGGCCTTGCCACCCTTGGCCTGCTGGCCGAACTCTCCTCCGAACAGCCGCTGTTGTGCGTGGTGGACGACGCACAGTGGCTGGACCGGGCATCCCTCGACGCGCTGCTGCTCGCCGCCCGTCGGCTCCAGGCGGAAGGAGTCGTCCTGCTGCTGGCCGCCCGGGACGTTGGCCCGCCGGGCGGCCCCGGTGAGGCGTTCCCGGTTGCCGGTCTGCCCGAGCTCCGGCTGTCCGGCCTCGACGAGCCGGACGCGGCCCGACTCCTCGCCTCCCGCGCCGGGCCGGAACTCCCCGGCGAGGTCCGGCGACGGCTGCTCGCCGAGGCCGCCGGCAACCCGCTGGCCCTCACCGAACTCCCCATCGCCCTTTGCGAGTCCGCCACCGCGACCGGTGCCCCCGGCGTCCTGCCGCTCACCAGTCGCCTGCAGATCGCCTTCCACGGCCAGGTCACCGGCCTGCCGCCGGCCACCCAGAACCTGCTGCTGGTCGCCGCCGCCGAGGAGAACGGCGACCTGGACGTCATTCTCCCGGCCGCCGCCGTCCTCGGGGCGACCGCCGAACACCTCGCGCCCGCCGAGGAGTCGGGCCTGGTCACCACCACCGCCGACCGCCGACTGGCCTTCCGGCACCCGTTGCTGCGCGCCGCAATCCTCCAACGGGCGCCACTCCAGCAGCGACTGACGGTTCATCGGGCGATCGGTGAGGCGCTGGAGGACGGCGACCGCCGCACCTGGCACCTCGCCCTCGCCGCCACCGCCCCCGACGCCGACCTCGCCGACGCGCTGGAACGCACCGCCGTACGGGCCGAGGCCCGGGGCGGCCACGGTGGCGCCGCCGCCGCGTACGAGCGCGCCGCCCGACTCACCCCCGACCGCGACGGCGCCACCCGCCGCCTGGTGCTCGCCGCCGAAGCCGCCACCGAGGAGGGCAAGCTGGCACAGGCCGAGGCGCTCGCCGACCGGGCCGGAGCCCGGACCGACAACCCCTTCGCCCACGCCCTGCTCGACCAGGTCCGGGCCACCGCGCACTTCTGGCGCGGCTCCTACCCCACCGCCTACCGGCTGCTGCTGGACGCCGCCGGTACCGACATCGAGGCGCCGCACGCGGCCCGCATGCTCCTCCAGGCCTTTCACACCGCCTGGTACGTCGGCGAGGAGCCGGTGGCCGTCGTCCTCGACCGGCTGGCCCGGCTCCCGCTCGCCGAGGGCGACCCGCTCACCCCGCTGGCCCGCCATCTGCCGGCCGCCGTCCTTCCCGCCCTGGGCCACCCCGCGCCGCCGCTGCCCGCCGCCAGGGACACCGCGGCCGTGGCCCGCCGGGCCGGTGCCGAGACCCCGAGCGACCTCGTGCAGCTCTGCGGCGTGACCCTCGTCCTCGGCCGGGACGCCGAGACCATCGAACTCGCGGGCGAACTCATCGCCGAGGCCAGGGCCAAGGGCACCATCGGGGTGCTGCCCACCCTCCAGTTCTTCCTCGCCGAGGCGGAGCTCTTCCACGGCCGCCACCGTGACGCCGAGGTGACCGCCACCGAGGCGCTGGCCCTCGCCCGGGACACCGGCCAGCACCAGTGGGTCAGCCAGCTCAGCGCCCTGCTCGGCTTCCTGGCCGCACTCGGCGGCGCCGCCGAGGAGTGCGCCGCCCGCACCGCCACCGCCCTCACCACCGCACCGCGGTCCGCCGCCCCCGCCCCCGGCGAGCCCTGGGCCCAGTGGGCGCTCGCCGTTCTCGACCTCGGCCAGGGCCGGGCCGCCGGCGCCGCCGACCGCCTCCAAGCCCTCACCACCGGCCGCTACCGGCACCATGTCAGCGCCACCCGCGCCGTCCCCGACCTGGTCGAGGCCGCCGTCCGCCTCGGTACCCCCGAGCGTGCCGCGGAGCCGTACGAGCGCTTCGCCCGCTGGGCCGGCGCCGCCGCCCAGCCCTGGGCCGAGGCGCTACGGCTGCGCTGCCAGGCCCTGCTCAGCCCGGACGAACTCGCCGAAGCCGCCTATCGCGCCGCCCTCCGCCTCCACGACGGCACCCACCGCCCCTTCGAACAGGCCCGCACCGCCCTCCTCTACGGCGAGTGGCTGCGCCGCGAACGCCGCCGCACCGACGCCCGCCCCTACCTGCGGGCCGCCCTGGAGACCTTCGAGCGCCTCGCCGCCCGCCCCTGGGCCGACCGCGCCCGCACCGAACTCACCGCCACCGGCACCACCGCGCCCACCCCGCCGACCGACGGCTCCCCTCTCACCACCCTCACCCCGCAGGAACTCCAGATCGTCCGGCTCGCCGCCCAGGGCCTCACCAACCGGGACATCGCCGCCCAGCTCTTCCTCAGCCCCCGCACGGTCGGCCACCACCTCTACAAGGCCTACCCCAAGCTCGGCATCACCTCCCGCGCCGACCTCCCGGCCCTGCTCTGAACGCCGCCGGCCATCCGTCGGCCTGCGGCTCCATGGAGTTCATGAGCCGGCTCTCCCAGGCCCAGGCGGCGATCTCCACCCGGTTGCGGACCCCGAGCCACCGGGGCCGGCCAGGGCACGGGTGACGTCGGTACCGTCCGGTCCCGGCATCCTGGTGTCCACCAGGCACACGTCCGGGCGCAGACGCCATGGCGGTCGCCCTGGCCGCCTTCGCGGTGCTCCAGGTCCGTCGTGCCCACCCTGAGCCGGCCGCACTACGTCCCGCCCGTCCGCCCCTCCGTGCCGCTCACCGCCGAACCGGTCGGCGGACTGGCGAAGATCGGCACCTACGGCGACAGCGGTGGACTGCGCGTTCCCGGCGGCCCCTCAGGGGCTCAGATCACCTTGGCCGCCTGGAGGATCTCGTGCCACTTGGAGAGCTCCCCGACCTCCGACTTCCGGTGCACCCCCTTCGGGCGCACCTTCAGGTAGCCCTTGACCAGCCGCTCGGCTGTCCGGCGGGTCAGCTCAGGCACCTCGTGGTCGTGGATGCGCTCCCATGCCGGGGCGTCAGGTGCCCGTTCATCGTCATGCAGCCGATCGATCGGCAGGTTGCGGGCAACCGCCCAGACCACGAGGTCGGGCGCGTCCTCCAGCAAGTGCCAGTGCCGGTCCGACCGGACGCGGCTCATCTCCGCGAGCACACGGTGAACGGTCCGACGGATCATGATGGCGATGCGGACGCCGGTCGCCTGCGTCTTCTGGTTGAACAGTGCCCGGAACGCCGGCGCGGACGGCTCCCACCAGATCTCCTCGCGCCCGCTCTCGTCGAGGGCGAGATGCCCCAGAGCGGGGAGGGCGTCGCAGGAGAACAGCGCGAGAGCCGTCGTCGCCTCGTCGACGGAGTACCCGGTCCGGTGGGGACCACGTCGCTCACCACGGTGCAGCCGGAAGTAGAGCCGGTCCCGGTCGAACTGCTTGACCAGCCGGCACATCACCGGCTCGCGGGTCAGCAGATCCTGCGCGGTGGTCGGGTGGTGGTAGAGGTACGCCCGGTCGTGCTCGGCCCGGGCCTGTTCACGGGCCGGTCCGGTGACGATCCGGACATCGAGCACCGCCCGGTCCAGGTGCGCCGGCGAGAGGTCCGTGGCCAGGCGGGCGACCAGCGCGATCCGCTGGTACCCGTCGATGCACTCGGGCCCGAGAAGCTGGACCGTGCCGCTGGTCCGGCTGCCGTCCGGAACCCAGAGGACGTTCTCGGCGCCGAGCACCAACCGCCCGACGACCCCGTAGTCCTCGGGCCGCTCCCGCAGCACCCGTTCCCGCTCCAGGTTCTGGGGCGAACCCGCCAGGAAGTCACGCCTGGCCGCCAACCGCTCAGCCGCGTCGAAGGCTTCGCCAAGCCCCACCAGCTGCCCGGCCGGCACCCGCGCATCCCAACGATCGGTGTCCAGCCGCTGCAGGTGCGTGGTCTGAATCTGCTGGCCCACATACGGAAGCGGCACGCTCGTCGGCCCATGATGGCCAGGAAAGGGCCGCGTTTCAGCAAAGGAGTTCATACTCCTCCCAACGGCCCCACCGCCACCCAGGTGACGGCGGCACCGGCAGCCGTCCCACCCGACCGCCCTCAGGTCGCGACAGCACCGGGCAACACGGCAGGGGAGGAGCAGCTCATCGACCGAGTCGACCGTGCCGGCGGTCGGAGGACGGTGTGCGCGCGGTCGTGTGCGCGCTCTCCCATGTCCTGAAGGAGAAACGGGGCGAGCGGCCGGCCCGGCCCGGCACGGGCGGAGTAGCGTGGGGATATCGGGACGACCCGAGCCGCCGCAACGCCGCCGCAACCGAAGGGGCGCCCCTACGTCAGCAGGCCCCGACCTGCTCCTGCGGATAGGTGGCGAGCCATGTCGGACGAATCCGGTGCTCCGCACCCGGGGCTTCTGCCGGACCGGTTCCGGCAGTCGGCGAGGCCGGGTACGGTGCTGCTGCGTCTGGAGACCACGCGGTCGCGCGAGGGGCTGCTCGACGGCGCGTGGTGGCCTCGTTCGCGTGACATCGGCGCCGAGTTGCCCGGTCTGGTCGCCGCGCTCACCGAGCATCTGGGGCCCGTCGCGAGCGTTGGTCTGGACGCGGAGGCGTGGGACGACGTCCCGGCCCGTTTGGTCGTCGACGGCCGGTCGGTGCGGATCGACCGGTATCCGGTGGGTGACGACACGGTGATCATCACGCGGGGCGACCGCGATCATTTCAGTCTGCTCGTCGTCCCCCCGCAGGCGAGCCAGGAAGCGGCTCTTGCCGCGATGACGCGAGCGGTCCAGGCCGACGGTACCGACTCGGCCCGACAGATCCTCATCGCCACCGGCATCGGCGCCGAGCCTCCGGCCGAAGCGACCTGAGGGGGACGGTCTCCACCGCGGACTCCTTGAACGCGGACTCCTCGAAGACAGAAAGGCGAGGCGGCGAAATGTCCGTCTACGTGAAACTCTCGACCGACGCCCGGTCGCCATCGGAGCCGTCGAAGGGGCCGCTGGACATGCAGTACCAGGACACTGCCGACGGCTTGACGTACGAGTACGACCTGCACCCGAGCGGGGCACTGCGGATCCTGCGCGTCTTCGAGGACACTCCGCACGCGGTCGAAGCCTGTTTCAGCGCCTCGGCGTGGCTCCAGGTCGCGGGCACCTACTTGCGAAGCGGCTCCGAGTACTAACCGGCACCGGACGTTCACCGGTCGCCGTCGCCCGGTCCGGCCCTTACGGTCTGTCCTGGGGCAGGTTCGTTGTCACAGGAGGCCAGGATGCCGCGCTACCGGTGGGTTCTCGAGACCCAGGACGACGACGGCCGCTGGTCCCGGCACGACGACGCCCCCCTGCCGGACCCGCTGGAGTACGACGGACCGCCCCAGCGGGCGGCCAACCACCTGCGGGACGTGCTCGTCCGCACCCTCTCCCGGCCCGCTCCCGGCCCCCGGGCGATCAGGATCCGCCTCTGGGACGGGCCCGACCCCACCGGCGAGCCCCAGGCCGAAACCGAGTGGTCACGCGAGTGACGCGCCAGGCCCCGACCGGACGAGGGTCCGCGGGCTACGCCGGTACCGGCCAGGAAGCGGCCCTGCTCCGGGCGACGGCCGCGCGCCTTCCCGCCTCGCCGGGGCCGTCGCCCGGCGCGGCGGCCGACGGCAGGAAGTCGGGGCGGAACTCCTGCCCTGCCGCACCGCTGTCCGCCTCGGCGGCGAGCAGCTCACTCGCGGTCCGGGTGTTGGCGGGAGCGGTCGCCTCGGACATCAGCCGGGCGGCAACGACGGCATCCGTCGCCGGCGGGACGACCAGCAGGTTCAGCCGACGAGGAGCGTAGGAGTAGACCGCGATCGTGTGCTCGTCCTGCTCGGTGGTGAACCAGCCCGCATGGACGGTGTGCCCCGTGACCGGGATGCGCCGGGGGATGACGGGCCACTGCGCGGGATTCACGGTGATCCGGGTGATCCGGCCCCACCGCCCGTCGATTTCGGCTGCCAGGGAGGGGAGTTCGAGAAGAAGATCACGCGAGCGGGGCCACCAGGCTCCGTCCAGGCGTCCGGCCCGCGCGCCGTCGGGCGCAAGGGAGAGCCGCACGGCGGGTTCCAGGGCAGCGGGCGTCGTTGCACGATTGAGGGTCGCAGTCATGATCAAGGACCTGTCCCCGGACCCGCCCGGGGCCGGATCCGGCATTGCCACTCGCCGGAGACGACGCCAGTGTCCGGTGCCGGCATGCGAAGTGCCTTCGGTGATGTCCAGGCTACTCTCGGTCCGGCCCGGTCCTGGCATGGTCGCGATAACCACTTTGCTGCGGAGCGCCGCGCCGGCGGGCGTCCCGTCGATCACGGGCGCCGCGATCGGCCCCCGGAGCCGCAGACGGACCGTCAGCCACTCGGGCGCCTTCGCGCAGACAGGGATGGTCGGACCTCCGCCCGGCCTCCGCCCGATCGACCCCCTGTCAGGTCGGCTGCTCCGCAGGGCGGCCGGGCCGACAGCGGGTGAAGGCCGCCAGCAGCCACAGCAGTTGCTGTACTTGCGTGCCGGCACATGCGTCAGAGGCCCTGTCGGATCTCTCCGATAGGGCCTCTGACCTGGGTCGGGGTGGCGGGATTTGAACCCACGGCCTCTTCGTCCCGAACGAAGCGCGCTACCAAGCTGCGCCACACCCCGGTCCTGCGTTTTGTTGCTCTGTCTCCTTCGCAACGAGTAGAACTCTACCGGACGCTCGCCGAGAGACGAAATCCGATTCCCGGCGGGCGTCCGTCGCAGGTCAGCGGGGTGGGGTGAGGGTGAGGAGGGTGGCCTCGGGCGGGCAGGCGAAGCGGACGGGGGTGTAGCGGTTGGTGCCGCAGCCGGCGGAGACGTGCAGGTAGGAGCGGCGGCCGCCGGCCTGGTGGGTGGAGAGGCCCTTGACCCGCTTGGCGTCGATGTCGCAGTTGGTGACCAGCGCGCCGTAGAAGGGGACGCAGAGCTGGCCGCCGTGGGTGTGGCCGGCCAGGATCAGCGGGTAGCGGTCGGCGGTGAAGGCGTCCAGGACGCGCAGGTAGGGGGCGTGCACGACGGCGAGCGAGAGGTCGGCGTCGGCGGACGGGCCTCCGCTGACCTCGCTGTAGCGGTCGCGGCGGATGTGCGGGTCGTCCAGGCCGGTGAACTCGATGTCGAGGCCGCCGAGGTTCAGCCGGCCCCGGGTGTTGGTGAGGTCGAGCCAGCCGGCGGAGTCGAAGCCGTCCCGCAGCTTCTCCCAGGGGTTGTGCACGGCGCCGGTGATGCCGCGGCGCGCGCTGCCGTCCGGGTTGTTCATGCCGTGGGCGCCGCTGCGCATCGCCTGGAGGTAGCGGGCCGGGTTCTTGCGGGCCGGGCCGTAGTAGTCGTTCGAGCCGAAGACGTAGACGCCGGGGAACTCCATCAGCGGCCCGAGCGCGTCCAGGGTGGCGGGGACGGCGAGCGGGTCGGAGAGGTTGTCGCCGGTGTTCACCACCAGGTCGGGGCGGAGCCCGGCGAGGCTCTGCAGCCAGCGCTGCTTCTTGCCCTGTCCGCTGACCATGTGGATGTCGGAGACCTGCAGTACCCGGATGGGCCGGGCGCCCCGGGGCAGGACGGGGACCTCGACCCGGCGGAGCCGGAAGGAACGGACCTCGTACCCGGCGGAGTAGGCGAGGCAGGCGGCGCCGGTGGCGGCGATTCCGAGGGGAACGGAGTACAGCGGTCGCATCGCTCCATGCTCTCAGACGGCGGATCAGCTGGTGAACGTCCGGTGGGTGCGCGGGGACACGGGACACTGCTCCAAGCGGCCCCTCCGGACGGCTCGGCGGGGGCGACGCGGGGCGGGCGCGCCCGGCCGGGGTCGGTGAGCCGGTCCGGGCGTCCGCTCGCCAGTCATGTCACCACCGACCGGGAGGCGGGGGAGCCCGGCAGAATCCGTCGTGTGCCGGTGGGCCCGGGCGTTAATGCTGGGCGGTCGAACGTCGCAGGTGGGAGACTCGGGGCCATGACCACGCTGAAGGCGCAGCTGCAGGATGACCTCACGGCTGCCATCAAGGACCGGGACGAGCTGCGCTCGTCCACCATCCGGCTCACGCTTTCCGCTGTCACCAGCGAGGAGGTGGCGGGCAAGGCGAAGCGGGAGCTCTCCGACGACGAGGTGCTGAAGGTGCTCGCCCGCGAGGCGAAGAAGCGCCGGGAGGCCGCCGAGGCGTTCGACAAGGCGGGCCGGGTCGACTCGGCCGCCCGTGAGCGGGCCGAGGGCGAGGTGCTGGCGGGCTACCTGCCCAAGCAGCTCTCCGACGAGGAGCTGACGGCGATCGTGGCCGCCGCCGTCGCCGAGAGCGGGGCGACCGGGCCGCAGGGCATGGGCGCCGTGATGAAGCTGGTGAAGCCGAAGGTGGACGGGCTCGCCGAGGGTGGCCGGGTGGCCGCCGCGGTGAAGGCCGCGCTCAGCTGAGGGCGGGGCGGGAGGGCTGGACTTTCCCGGCCGGGCCCGACCGGTCCCCGACCGTTTTCGTTCAGAAGCCGTTGTCTTTCCGATAGTGACGGGTGCGTTTCCTCTGGTCAGGCATAGTGCCGGTGCCTCGGTGGCAGGGACGGGGTGTCATGTCGT
>NZ_JBIVRD010000058.1:0-35671 GCF_044755565.1 Kitasatospora sp. NPDC092286
GGTGGAGGAGCCGGAGGAGACGGTGTCCAGGCCGGCCATGCAGTGCATGAGGGTGGACTTGCCGGAGCCGGAGGGGCCCATGATGGCGGTGAACTCGCCCTGCGGGAAGGTGACGCTGACGTTGTCGAGGGCGACGACGCGGGTCTCCCCCTCCCCGTAGACCTTGTTCAGACCGGTGGCGCGGGCGGCCGCCCGGCCGGTACGGACGGCGGTTGCGGTCGACGTGGTCACGGGGGTGCTCCTTGGGGTCGCGGGATGCGGGGGGAGGTGCCGGGGCGCCGGGAGGCAGCCGGCCGGCCGGGCCCCGGGGGGTTCCGGCCGTACCTCCATGCTCCGCTGCGTGATCATGGTTTCTCGTCGCTCCGCCGGACGGTTGGCCTGACCACCGCTGGGCGTACTCCCTGGTAAGGCCCTCATCCTTCGGTATGACACGGACCCTGACCGGGGACCGGTGGCCGGATCGCACGCCCTGGGTGGCCAAATCACGAACTGTTCGTCAGATGGCAAGGAAACATGACAACTTCCCTGGCTGGGAACATGCGAAAGAGGGAGGCGGGAGACTAGGCTCAGGGGTGGCCTGCACGGGGGTGGAGCACCACCTCCGGCCGGGCTCGGGCAGGTCCGCAGGCCCGGATGGTGGAACGCAGACACGGGCAGCTTAAAACTGCTTGGCCGCGAGGCCGTGCCGGTTCGAGTCCGGCTCCGGGCACCACTCGACGTCGCGGGGGCGCCTTCCGGCGCCCCCGCCGGGCGTCCTCCGGCGGATCATCCTCGCGGCGTATCCCGATTTCTTTGCCAAGCCATTACCCTGGTGGTCGGGCGGCGCTGTGCCGCCACGGAGGGAATGAGCAATGAGAAGCAGCAACCCGGTCTTCTCGCGGGAGGGGTCCTTCACCCGCGAGCCCGGCTACGCGGGTTTCGGCACCACCACGCAGGCCCCGCCGGCCGGGAGCCCGTACGCCGCAGACCCCCACAACCAGAGCAATCCGTACGGCAACAACCCGTACGCCCAGCAGTCGCAGGGGCAGGGGCCGCTGACCGACGAGCAGCTGGTCGAGATGTACCGGGCGCCGTCGGCCGGTCCGCTGGCGACGGGTCGGATGACGCTCGACGACGTGGTCGCGCGTACCGCCATGACGCTGCTCACCCTGGTCGCCGCCGGTGCGGTGGCCTGGTTCGCGCTGCCGGGCGAGAACTACGGCTACGCGGTGGGCGCCGGCCTGGTGGCCTTCGTGGTCGGCATGGTCGTCTCCTTCAAGCGGAGCGTCAGCCCGCCGCTGATCCTGCTCTACGCGGGTCTGGAGGGCTTTGCCCTCGGTGCCGTGACCAAGGTGTTCAACACCCTCTGGCCGGGCATCGCGATCCAGGCGGTGCTGGGCACCGCGGCGGTCTTCGCGGCGATGCTGATCGCCTACAAGACCGGCCGGATCCGGGTCACGCCCCGCTACACGCGGATCGGCATCGCGATCGCCATGGGCTTCGTGCTGCTGATGGTGATCAACATGGTCGCGTCGATGTTCGGCGCGGAGATGGGTCTGCGCTCCGGCCCGCTGGGCATCGTGGTCGGCCTGGTCGGCATCGGCCTGGGCGCCTTCTTCCTCTCGCTGGACTTCGCCGCCATCGAGGAGGCCATCGCCCAGGGCGCTCCGCAGAAGGAGTCCTGGCGGGCCGCCTTCGGGCTCACCCTCTCGCTGGTCTGGATCTACGTCGAGATGCTGCGGCTGATCGCGATCCTGCGCGGCGACGACTGATCCCCGCCGCACCCGCGCACTGCCGCCGGGCCCGGAGCCTCCCGCTCCGGGCCCGGCGGCTTTCGTTAGGCTCGCGGTATGCCCGAAGCAGCCTCTCTCACCGAAGTCGTCGACTCCCTGGCGGATCGTTTCCGCTCGATGCCGCAGAGCCGGCTGCTGGGCGCGGTGCCCGGCCACGACTCGCGGGCGGCCGCCGGACTGGCGCTGGCCCGGCGGCTGGCGGCGGTGGCGCTGGCGGCGGAGGGCGGGCCGGCGCGGGAGTTCCCGGACGCCGGGGCGTTCGCCGTCGGGGACCAGCTGGCGGTGGCCGGGCACGATCTGGCGGCCGCGCTGGCCGCCCTGCCCGAGGGTGCCGGGGTGCCGCTCCCGGCACCGGCGGCCGGGCCTGCCCCCGTCCCGGTGGTGCTGGCCGAGACCCTGGCCGCGGTGGCGGCGACGGCGGCGCTCTGCGCCTGAGGCGTACGGCCCGGGCGGTACCGGACCCGGGCGGACCCGGACAGGCCGAAGGCCGGCCGGGTCGGTAACCCCATGACCCGGCCGGCCTTCTGGTGTGCGGTCAGATGCTCGCGACCACCCGGTCGGCGAGCACGTACACGGCGTCCTCGTCGGTGGAGAAGGTCAGCGAGTACGAGCCGGAGAACCGCGAACCGCCGAGCAGCCGGACGTCCTCGCCCGCCCGGACCGCGTCGATCAGCCGGTAGGCCGCCTCCCGGTCGCCGGGGGCGACGCAGAGCGTGGTGCCGTCGGCGAAGGCGTACACGTCCAGCGTGCCGAGCGGGCCGGGGCGGACGTCCACCAGTGCGACGCCCTCCTCGGCGAGCGTGGTCAGTCGGGTGTCGGTCCACTCGCGGGACGGCGCCTGGCTGGGGACGAAGTCGGGGTGCGAGGGGTGGCGGCGGGGGTCGGGCATGGTCACCGGCGCGTCCTCGACGGCGGGTTCGGCGTCCAGCAGCCCGGCCTCCAGACCGGTGGCCAGCAGGTCGGCCTCCCGGCGGGCCCGGGCGTCGCCGCCGGCCTCGCCGGACGGCGCACCGGCCGGGTGGCCCGGGCGCAGCGGAGCACCGCCCTCGGTGTCGGGGCCGGCGGCGACCGGTCCGACGACGCCCTCGTTGATCAGGTCCTCCAGCGCGGAGCGCAACGCCTCGCCGAACTCCGGGTCCATGGTGCCCGAGTGGTCGGCGGCGTCCTGCGGGCCGGTGGGGCGGGGAAAGAAGAGCGGCCACTCGTCGGTGCCGCCGAGCACGCCGGCGAAGGGGGAGTCGAACAATGGCGCGTCCTCGGCCGCGCGGGCCTCCTGCTCGGCCCAGAACGCCCGGGCCTCGGTGATCTCCCGCTCGCGGTCGGCGGCGAGCGCCTCGGCGACGGCCCGGCGTATCGCGGCCTCGTCGACCGGCGCGGGTACGGCCGTGGCCTGCGCGTCCAACCGGCGGGAGAGCCCTCGGAGACGGAGCAGCACGACGGTCGACACGGCGATCAGGATCAGCAGCAGGATGGTGTAGACGGCGCTCACGGAACGTACTCCTAGCGAGGAGCGGAACGGGGTTACCTCTCCACACTGCCGCATGCGGGGCCGTTACCGCAGGGGCGAATGTCCAATTTGTCCACGACCTTCGCCTTTGTCCTCAAATTGTTAGGTAACACCGTTCTACGCTGCGGAGTTGATCCGCTCCGCACTGTCGATTTCCGGGCCCAAAACGACAGAATCGAGGGCCGGATCGACCTCTGAATGTGATCCGGCCCTCAATTACTCTGCGTCACTCCAAATGGGTGGTCTGGACCCTTGGGGGTTGACGGCGGAGGGTCAGCCGAGCCGCTCGACGACCATCGCCATGCCCTGGCCGCCGCCCACGCACATGGTCTCCAGGCCGAACTGCTTGTCGTGCCACTGCAGGGAGTTGATCAGCGTCGTGGTGATCCGGGCGCCGGTCATGCCGAAGGGGTGGCCCACCGCGATCGCGCCGCCGTTGACGTTCAGTCGGTTCAGGTCGATGCCCAGATCCCGGTAGGACGGGATGACCTGGGCCGCGAAGGCCTCGTTGATCTCGACCAGGTCGATGTCACCGATGGTCAGCCCGGCGCGCCTGAGCGCCTGTCGGGACGCCTCGACCGGGCCGTAGCCCATGATCTCCGGGGAGAGGGCGCTGACGCCGGTGGAGACCACCCGGGCGAGCGGGGTGATGCCCAGTTCGCGGGCCTTGGTGTCGGACATGACGACCAGCGCGGCGGCGCCGTCGTTCAGCGGGCAGCAGTTACCGGCGGTCACGGTGCCGTCCGGCCGGAAGACCGGCTTCAGGCCCGAGACGCCCTCCAGCGTGACGCCCGCGCGGGGGCCGTCGTCCGCGCTGACCACGGTGCCGTCCGGCAGCGTGACCGGGGTGATCTCGCGCTCCCAGAAGCCGGCCTTGACGGCGGCCTCGGCGAGGTTCTGCGAGCGGACGCCGAACTCGTCCTGCTCGGCCCGGGTGATGCCCTTGAGCGCGGCCAGGTTCTCGGCGGTCTGGCCCATCGCGATGTAGGCGTCCGGCAGCAGGCCGTCCGCGCGCGGGTCGTGCCACTCGCCGCCGCCCTCCTCGGCGCGCCTGGCGGTGCGGGCCCGGGCCTCGTCGAAGAGCGGGTTCATGGTGCCCGGCATGCCGTCCGAGGTGCCGTGGACGCTGCGCGAGACGGTCTCCACGCCGGCCGAGACGAAGATGTCGCCCTCGCCGGCCCTGATCGCGTGCAGCGCCATCCTGGTGGTCTGCAGCGAGGACGAGCAGTAGCGGGTGACGGTCGTGCCGGGCAGGTAGTCCATGCCCATCTGCACGGCCACGATCCGGGCCAGGTTGTGGCCCTGCTCGCCGCCGGGCAGGCCGCAGCCGAGCATCAGGTCGTCGATCTCGCGCGGGTCGAGCTGGGGGACCTTGGCCAGTGCGGCGCCGATGACGTGCGCGGTCAGGTCGTCCGGGCGGACGTCCTTGAGCGAGCCCTTGAAAGCCCGGCCGATCGGCGAACGGGCGGCGCTGACGATGACGGCTTCGGGCATGGCGGGCTCCTCGCTGAGTGACCTTCGGGCTGCGGCCGCCCGGGCGGCGGCCCGGCGGGTGGCCGGGACGGTCCGGGTGGACGTCCGGGAGGAAAGTTACCGTCTGGTAGTTCAGGCGTCACCAGCCCCGGCGTGTGAGCTGGCCGACGTGTTCCCGGTGTCCGGCCCGGGCCCGCCCCGCGGCTCCTCGGCGGCCCACGGGCCGGGCAGGCCGACCCGTAGCCGCTGCCGCAGCAGCGCCCAGCGCCGGGCCGCGCCCTCGGCGCCGACGGCCGCCACCTCGGAACCGGCCCGGCCCGCCGCGGCCGCCGCGGCCACCGCCACCGGCAGCACCGTCGCGCCCGGGAGCGTCCCGGCCGGCCGCTCCTCCTCGGGCCAGAGGCCGAGCGCGGCGCAGACCGAGGGCAGCACGGCCATCGAGGCCGTCGCGTAGCCCTGGGCCGACGGGTGGTAGCGGTCGGCGGCGAACATCTCCGGCCGGGCCGCGAACTCCGGCCCGAGCAGCGAGCCCAGCGAGACCGTCCGGCCGCCCGCCCCCACCACCGCGATGGTCTGCGCGGCGGCCAGCTGCCGGCTCAGCCGGCGGGCCACCCAGCGCAGCGGAGGGCGGACCGGCTTGATCGTGCCGAGGTCGGGGCAGGTGCCGACGACCACCTCGCACCCGTTGGCCCGCAGTGCCGCGACCGCCTCGCCGAGCTGGCGCACCGAGGCCTGGGCCGGGCTGTGCCGGGTGACGTCATTGGCGCCGACCATGATCACCGCGATGTCGGGGCGGTGCGGCAGGGCCTGCTCCAGCTGGCCGGAGAGATCGGCCGAGCGCCCGCCCGGGCGGGCCACGTTGACCAGCCGGACCGGCCGCTCCGCCACCGAGGCGAGGCCCGCCGCGAGCAGCGCCCCCGGGGTCTCGCGGGCGCGCAGCACACCGAGCCCGGCGGCGGTGGAGTCACCGAGGAAGGCGAGCACCAGCGGTGGCCGCGGCCCGGCGGCGGCGTCCGCGAAGGCCTCGCCGTACACGCCGTCGGCCTTGGGCGGGTTCGTGTCCAGGACGCCGATGGCCTGGACGGCCAGCTTGCTCTCGGTCAGCAGCACCCCCACCAGCCCCACGCCCAGCAGGCCGAGCCCGCCTCCGCCGTACGCCGCCGCGGTGGCGATCCGCCGGGCCACCCGGGCCCGCGACTCCTGTGCCCCTGGCATCCGGTGCCCCCTTCGCGTCCTCGTGCCGCCCCCGACGGGGCCACTCCAGCGCCTGTACACCTCTTCTACCCGCCGCCGGCCGCGCGCTATCGGCCGGCGGCGTCCATCCGGGGCCGGCCGGCGGCCACGCGCTGCGGGCGGACGTGGTGATTCCGGGGCCCTACGCTTTGGGTACCGAATGCACTCGCATGCCCACAGACCGGGAGGACCCCCGTGCGGTACCACAACTCGATCATCGACCTGGTCGGCAACACGCCACTGGTCAAGCTGAACAAGGTCACCGAGGGCATCAGCGCGACAGTGCTGGCGAAGGTCGAGTACTTCAACCCCGGCGGCTCGGTGAAGGACCGCATCGCGATGCGCATGATCGAGGCCGCCGAGGCCTCGGGCGCGCTGAAGCCGGGTGGCACGATCGTGGAGCCGACCTCCGGCAACACGGGCGTCGGGCTGGCGATCGTGGCCCAGCAGAAGGGCTACAAGTGCATCTTCGTCTGCCCGGACAAGGTGTCCACCGACAAGATCAACACGCTGCGCGCGTACGGTGCCGAGGTGGTGGTCTGTCCGACCGCCGTCGCGCCCGAGCATCCGGACTCCTACTACAACGTCTCCGACCGGCTGGTCCGTGAGACGCCCAACGCCTGGAAGCCGGACCAGTACTCCAACCCGGACAACCCGGCCTCGCACTACCACTCCACCGGTCCGGAGCTGTGGGAGCAGACCGAGGGGCGGATCACCCACTTCGTGGCGGGCGTCGGCACCGGCGGCACCATCTCCGGCACCGGCAACTACCTGAAGGAGGTCTCCGGCGGCAAGGTCAAGGTGATCGGCGCCGACCCGGAGGGCTCGGTCTACTCGGGCGGCACCGGCCGGCCGTACCTGGTCGAGGGCGTCGGTGAGGACTTCTGGCCGACCGCCTACGACCGCAGCGTCGCGGACGGGATCGTCGCCGTCTCCGACAAGGACTCCTTCCAGATGACCCGCCGCCTGGCCAAGGAGGAGGGCCTGCTGGTCGGCGGCTCCTGCGGGATGGCCGTGGTCGCCGCGCTGGAGGTGGCCAAGGAGCTCGGCCCGGACGACGTCGTCGTGGTGCTGCTGCCGGACGGCGGCCGCGGCTACCTGTCCAAGATCTTCAACGACGACTGGATGGCCGACTACGGCTTCCTGCCGTCGTCCACCGACGAGGCGCACATCAGCGAGGTGCTGGCCCGCAAGAACGCCATCGAGCACGAGGGCATCCCGCAGTTCGTCCACATGCACCCCAACGAGACGGTCGCCGAGGCGGTGCGGGTGCTGCGCGAGTACGGCGTCTCGCAGATGCCGGTGGTCTCCCCGGGCGCCGGGCACCCCGACATCATGGCCGGCGAGGTGATCGGCTCAGTGGTGGAGAAGCTGCTGCTGGAGGGCGTCTTCGCGAACGAGATCACGCTGACCGACACCCTGGACAAGGTGATGTCCAAGCCGCTGCCGGTGGTCGGCTCGGGCGAGACCGTCACCAACCTGATGACGGTGCTGGAGAAGGCCGACGCGGCGGTGGTGCTGGTGGAGGGCAAGCCGCAGGGCATCGTCACCCGCCAGGACCTGCTGGGCTTCCTCACCGGCCGCGCCGCGCACTGACGCGCGGTCACCCCGGGGACTGGGCCGGTCGGCTGAAGATTCGTCCACGGCCCACGTGGTACACCGGCGTCACCTGCCCGCAGCACGTGGTTAACAAGGGTCGGGCATGGTGGTGTCAACGGCAAGACGCCGCACGAGGCGACGGCAACCGTCCGGGAGCGGCTCCCCGGCGACCGCGGTCGGCTCCGGACACGTCGGTCGGCCCTGACCCGGCCGGCTGTGTCCTTGGCCCTCCTTGCCCGGCATCGGGCAGGAGGGGCCCACTCCTCGCCCGGCATCGGGCAAGGAGGGGCCACCGTGGGAGACGCCGTCGTCCCGCCCCTGTCCGGCTTCGGCCGGTGGACAGGGTGCGGCGGCTCCCGCGGCATCCACCGCGCCGTCCGGCGCGTCTCCGCGGCTCCCGGGTGGGGGAGCCCAGACGGAGGCGGCAGGGCCGGTCCCTCTCCGGAGGGGCCGGCCCTTCCCGTACCCTCGCACGCATGACCAGCACTGAAACGACCGGCCAGGACGCACCGCGCTACGTCCGGCTCAGCATCGAGCTCATCGCCGAGATCACCGACGAGCAGGCGCTCAAGAACGCCGCCCTGAAGCAGGTGGCGGACGACGAGTACCTCGACGACGAGGAGCGCGCCCAGTCCGTCGAGGCCATCGACGTGGACCCGTCGGGTTCGCTCGCCCACTTCATCGACCCGGTCGCCCTCCTCGGCGACGTCCCGGGCGTGGAGCTCGCCTCGGCGACCTGGGAGTCCGCGCAGACCGAGTTCGACCCCGAGGGGGACGGCTGGGACGAGTACACGGTGGACGAGTCCGGCGAGTCCGCCGAGTCCGCCGAGTAGTCGTCACGACGTGTGACCGCCCGGTCTGCTCACCGCAGACCGGGCGTTTTGCCCATATTTGGCGGGAAATTGAGTCGTCTCATACGATCGCTACCCGTCGGTGGTGGAACCGTGAAGGGGCGGATTGCGTTTCTGTATCCGTAATGCCCGGGATGATCAGCAGGGAGAAGACGACGTGACGGCACGGGATGCGCAGGGCCGGGCAGGCGGCGGAAACTGGAGTCGGCGCGGCGTGCTGGCGGGCCTGATCGGAGCGCCGGTCCTGCTGCTGGCGGCCTGCAACGACAGCAAGAGCACCGGGAACGCCACCACCGGCGGGAACGCCGCAGGCGGGAGCACCCCGGCCGCGGACGGCACCGGCGGCACCGGCGGCACCGGCGGTACCGGCGGTACCGGCGGCACCGGCGGCACCGGCACCACCGAAAGCCCGGCCACCAGCGCGAGCGCCAGCACCCCGCCGAAGACCTCGGCGGCCGTCATCACCGTCACCCCCGCCGACGGCGCCACCGGGGCCAGCTTCAGCGAGCCGGTCAAGGTCACCGTCGCCGACGGCACCCTCGGCTCGGTCACGGTCACCGACTCCACCGGCAAGGCGCTGGCCGGCCAGCTCTCCTCCGACGGCACCAGCTGGACCTCCGCCGCGGCCCCGGCCAGCGGCACCAAGTACACCGTCGCCGCCACCGCCACCGACAAGGACAAGCGCGAGGCGAACGCCAACGCCGCCTTCACCACGGCGACCCCGGCCAACACCTTCGTCGGCTACTTCACCCCCGAGGACGGCTCCGTCGTCGGCGTCGGCATGCCGGTGTCGATCAACTTCAGCAAGCCGGTCACCGACCGCAAGACCGTCCAGCAGGCGATCACCGTCATAGCCGAGCCGGGCGTCGAGATCGTCGGGCACTGGTTCTCCAGCACCCGCCTCGACTTCCGGCCGCAGGACTACTGGGCCAAGGGCACCAAGGTCACCGTCAAGCTCCGGCTCAAGGACGTCCAGGGCGCCAAGGGCGTCTACGGCACCCAGTCCAAGGACGTCCGCTTCACCATCGGCCGGGCGCAGACCAGCGTCGCCGACCTCGCCACCAAGAAGCTCACCGTCACCACCGACGGCCAGGTCAGCGCCGTCTACGCGATCTCCGGCGGCGCGCCCGAGTTCCGCACCTGGGGCGGCAAGATGGTCATCTCCGAGCAGTTCCAGCAGACCCGGATGAACTCGCAGACCGTCGGCCTCGGCAGCGAGTACGACATCGCCGACGTGCCGCACGCCCAGCGGCTGACCACCTCGGGCACCTTCATCCACGGCAACTACTGGTCCCCGTCGACGATCTTCGGCGGCCAGAACACCAGCCACGGCTGCGTCGGCCTGCGGGACGCCCAGGGCGGCCAGGACGCCGCCAAGGACGGCTACAAGTTCTACAAGAGCTCGATGATCGGTGACGTGGTCGAGGTCGTGAACTCCGGCGACAAGACCGTCGAGCCGTCCAACGGCCTCAACGGCTGGAACCTGGGCTGGGCCGCCTGGAAGGCCGGCAGCGCGATCTGACCGCGCTCCGGGCGGACGGCGAACGCCACGGCCGAAACCCGCCGGACTCCGGGCGGCCGGGGCGCCAGGGTGGAGGCATGACCACAACCACCACACCCGCCCTGGCCGTCCGCCCGATCGACCCGGCCGTCCTCGCGGCGCTGCGGGAGCGCGACGACGCGGGCCGCCCGCCGGTGCCGGCCGGGAACGAGGACGGCGGCGCCCCGCTGCGCTGCTGCCTGACCCGGGCCAGGCCCGGCGAGGCGATCCTGCTGACCGGCTACGCGCCGCTGCGCCGCTGGGCCGCCGAGACCGGTGCCGACCCGGGCCCGTACGACGAGACCGGTCCGGTCTTCGTGCACGCCGGACCGTGCCCCGGGGCCGGGGAAGCCTGGCCGGCCGCCTTCCACGGCGGCGAGCGGGTGCTGCGCGCCTACGACCGGCGTGGGCACATCCTGCGCGGTGTGCCGGTCACCCCGGACACCGCCGAGGCCGCCGCCACCGAGCTGCTGGCCGACCCGGAGGTGGCCGTGGTGCACGTCCGGGCACTGCACTTCGGCTGCTTCCTGCACGAGGTCCGGAGGGCCTGAACCGGCCGGTGGATCAGCGCTCGGCGTAGTCGGCGACGCCCTGCCGGTCGATGAAGACGCAGGGCTCGTCGCCGACCACCCGGGCGTCGTGCCCGGCCGGGCAGACCATGACGTCACCCGGGCCGCCCGGTCAGCCCCCGGTGCGGGCGACGCCGATCGGGCAGCTCGCGCCGGTGCCGCCGAGGCCGCAGTAGCCGTTCGGGTTCTTGGCGTCGGACAGGTACTGCTGGTGGTACGGCTCGGCCGGGTAGAACGGGCCGGCCGGAGCGATCTCGGTGGTGACGGGGCCGAGGCCGATCGCGGTCAGCGCCGGCTGGAAGGCGTCCCGGGTGGCGGTCGCGGCTTCCTGCTGGGCCGGGGAGTGGGTGTAGACGGCGGACCGGTACTGGGTGCCCACGTCGTTGCCCTGGCGGTTGCCCTGCGTCGGGTCGTGCGACTCCCAGAAGGTCTTCAGCAGCCGCTCGTACGAGATCACCGCCGGGTCGTAGACCACCCGGACCGCCTCGGTGTGCCCGGTCAGCCCGCTGCACACCTCCTCGTACGTCGGGTTGGGGGTGTACCCGCCCTGGTAGCCGACCAGCGTCGTCCAGACGCCGGGCAGGCGCCAGAACGTCCGCTCGGCGCCCCAGAAGCAGCCGAGCCCGAAGTCGGCCACCTCCAGCCCGTCCGGGTACGGCCCGGTGAGCGGGTGCCCGAGCACGGTGTGCGGCTCGCGCAGGGCGAAGGACGGCTCCGGCCGGCCGGGCAGCGCCTGGTCGGGAGGGACGAGCGAGGTCTTGTGACGGTTGAACAGCACGGCCTGCTCCAACTGGTCGGCAAGGATGGCAGACAGTCCAACGCCGACGGCCGCCACCGGATTCCGGAGGCGGCCGCGAGCGGGTGGGGCAGGGGGTCAGGCGGAGGCCCCGGCGGCCTTCGTCGAGGCCTTGACGGCGTCGATCCGGGTGTCGACGAAGTGCTGCCTGGGGTCGTCGTACCAGGCGGCCCACGGCTGGGGGATGAACCGGCCCAGCGCGCGGTACTGCTCCATCGCCTCGGTGGCCCGGCCGGCGCGGGTCAGCGCGAAGGCGAGCCAGCCCCGGGCGTACAGGATCCGGTGGTGGCCGGGATCGGCGGCGGCCAGGTCGGCGAGCGCGGCGTCGAGCGCGGCGCCCACCTCGGGCCGCTGCCAGGCGGTGCGCTTCTCGTCGTCCCGGGCGAACTGCTCGTAGTACGCCTCCAGCCTCATCGGTGCCAGCAGGCTGCCGGCCGGCGCCGCGGCGACGGCCCCGTCGATGAACCCGTGCATCAGCTCGTGGCTGCCCCGCCACTTGGCGCACCAGTACTGCAGGGCCCGGTTGTGGGCCGCCCAGTGGTACGGGTCGCGCTTGACGATCTCGGACCACAGTGCCCCGAACCGGTCGTGGTCCCAGCCGAGGCCCATCGCGATGGAGAGCTGGGTCGCCCAGGGGTTCGGGTCGTCGGGGGCCAGCGCGGCCGCCTCGGCGGAAGCCTCCTCGGCCTCCCGCAGCACCCGGTGGAATCCCGCGAACTGCTCGGCGGACACCTGCCGGGCGGCCGAGCCGGTGCGGATGTTCCAGGCCAGCAGGACCAGCGCGTCGGCGTGCAGCAGTGCGGCGGTCGGGTCCTCGGGCCGTTCCTCGCGCCAGGCCCGCAGCCAGGTGTCGTCCTCGGCGGCCAGCTGCGACAGCGGGCGCATCCGCCGCACCCGGGCGTCGGCGTTCGCGCCGCCGGCCAGGTACGCGGCGGCCGGCCGCCAGTCGCCCGACTCGGCGGCCCGGAGCGCGGCCAGCTCCTCGGGGCCCGGCTCGCCCTCCACGACCAGCTCGCTGCCCAGCAGCAGGCCGTGCTCGGCCGGGGTGATGGTGTTGCCGGCGCGCTCCTCCTCGGCGAGCCGCCCCTCGTGGCGGGCGATGGCGGCCCTGGCCCGCTCCAGCTGGGCCAGCTTGCGCTTGGCGAGCCGGGTCATGACCACGGGGAACAGCAGGGCCAGTCCGACGAAGGCCAGGACGATGATGCCGATCACAGATGTTCTTCCGGATAGCGGGGAAAGGACGGCGGAACGGTCAGGCCGAGGCGGGCTCGGCCGCGCCGGCGAGCAGGGCACGCAGCGGCGCGGTGTCCGGCCGGTCGGCGCAGGCGGAGTCGAGGGCCCGGTCGAGGGCGTCGGCCATGCCCTCGGGCAGGCGCAGCTCGGCCGAGCGCGACCAGGAGAACTCCCAGGAGGCCAGGCCGCTTTCGACGAGGGCCACCACGAAGGCGTGGCCGAGCTCCTCGCGCAGCACGGGGCGGGCGAACTCGCGGGCGGCCCGGCCGGTGGCGGCGGCCGCCTGCTCGCTCTTCGGCAGCAGGTCGGTGAACTCCCACGCCCGGCCGCCGTCGACGGCGTCGAGCAGGCCGTGGACCGTGGGCGGCAGGCCCAGCCCGGTCAGCGCCCGGCAGGCCGGACCGGCCGCCTCACGGGCGTGCGCCAGCATGGCCGTCCGTACCAGCTCCGGCCATTCCACCCGCTGCTTGCCGGCGGCCTCCGGGACCAGGCTGACGACCTCCAGCTCGACGAGGACGCGCTCGGCGTCGTGCAGCAGGGCGAAGGCGGGCCCGGTCGCACCGGCGCCGCGGCCGTCGTCGGGCAGTGCCTCGACGGCGGCGACCCGGCGGTCGATCGGCGGGTGCGAGTCGTACGGGTCGGGCTCGTGCTCGGGCAGGCCGAGGGCGAGATCGGCCAGCTCCTGGCGACGCTTCGGGTCGCTCAGCAGGTGGGCGAGGCCGCCGTAGAACTGGCCGGGCGGCGGGAGCAGACCGGCGCCCCAGCCGAGGGTGGCGTAGCCGTTGAGGTAGAAGCCCTGGGCGGCGTCCAGCACCGGGACCTTGCGCAGCGCGGAGGCGGTGGCCTCGCGGCCGGCCAGCCGGGCGGCCACCAGGTCGGCGGCGTACTCCTGACGGCGGCTGACCGACTCGGAGACCCGGAAGTACAGCTTCGCGTACAGGGTGAAGAGCTTGGCCAGCACCCGGTCGACGCCGCCGGTGGCCTTCTCCTCGGACGGCTTGCGGCCCTTGGCGATCCGCTTCTCGGCCTTGGCCTGGAGCTTGGCGGCCTCCTCGGCCTTGTGCGCGTCGGCGCTCTGGTGCAGGTCTCCGACGGCGCGCAGGATCGCGGTACGGCCGGCCACGGTGATACCGGCCAGCCGGACGTCCTGGTTGCTGTAGTGGCCGAACTCGTGGGCCAGGACGGCCTCCAGCTCGCCCTCGGTGAGGCCCATCAACAGCGGGGTGCCGATCACCAGATGGCGCTTGCCGGGCAGCAGGCCGAGCAGCCTGGTCTCCTCCAGCACACCCGCGTTGACGTCAGGGACGAGCCGGATCTCGGCCGGGCCGCGGACGCCGGTCCGCTCGGCGACGCGGTCCACCACGGCCCAGATCGCGGGCTGCTGTTCGCGGTCGGCGGGCACCCCGGGCAGCTCTCCGCCGTCCTCGCGACTACGGGTCAGGAAGACCGCCCGGACCACGGGGTAGGCGACGAGGGCGGTGAGCGCCCAGATCTTGAGCACGCCCGGGTTCACGTGGCCGGCGGCCTGGTACAGGCCGATGTCGAGAACGATCAGGCCCACGACGATGCCGAGGGCGAGCAGGTAGAAGCCGGCGAGCATCACCACGGCGGTCAGGGCTCTGGTGGACGTGCTCATGCCGGTGGGATGCTGGGGCGCGCCCATGCGGTGGTCCTCCCCCGAAGGGTGCCGCAGGGTGCGGCGCTGGTGAACATGTGTACGGTGCGTGCAGATCGTAGCGGCCGGGTGTGACGAGCTGCACCGGGCTTTCGCTCTGACCGGGCTTCGACGCATTTGCGCACTACCCTCAGTGCTATGACCGAGCACCAGCTTCCCCAGGGCTTCGAGACTCTCGCCATCCACGCGGGTCAGGAAGCAGACCCCCAGACCGGGGCCGTCGTCACGCCGATCTACCAGGTGTCCACCTACAAGCAGGACGGGGTGGGCGGCCTGCGGGGCGGTTACGAGTACAGCCGCAGCGCCAACCCCACCCGTACCGCGCTGGAGGAGTGCCTCGCGGCGCTGGAGGGCGGCGCGCGCGGGCTCGCCTTCGCCTCCGGCCTGGCCGCCGAGGACACCCTGCTGCGCACCGTCCTCAAGCCGGGCGACCACATCGTGATCCCCAACGACGCCTACGGCGGCACCTTCCGGCTCTTCGCCAAGGTGCTGACCCGCTGGGGCGTCGAGTTCTCCGTCGCCAACACCCAGGACCTGGCGACCGTCCGCGAGGCGCTGCGCCCCAACACCCGCGCGGTCTGGGTGGAGACCCCGTCCAACCCGCTGCTGGGCATCACCGACCTGGCCGCGCTCGCCGAGATCGCGCACGGCGCCGGCGCGCTGCTGGTGGTCGACAACACCTTCGCCAGCCCGTACCTGCAGCAGCCGATCTCGCTCGGCGCGGACGCGGTCGTGCACTCCACCACCAAGTACATGGGCGGCCACTCGGACGTGGTCGGCGGTGCGCTGGTGCTGGCCGACGCGGGCCTCGGCGAGGAGGTCGCGTACCACCAGAACGCGATGGGCGCGGTCGCCGGGCCGTTCGACGCGTGGCTGGTGCTGCGCGGCATCAAGACCCTCGGCGTGCGGATGGACCGGCACAGCTCCAACGCGGAGAAGGTCGCCGAGCTGCTGGCCGGCCACCCCGAGGTCAGCCAGGTGCTCTACCCGGGCCTGCCCGAGCACCCCGGCCACGACATCGCCGCCAAGCAGATGAAGGCGTTCGGCGGCATGGTCTCCTTCCGCGTCAAGGGCGGCGAGGAGGCGGCGGTCGAGGTCTGCAACCGCGCGGAGCTGTTCACCCTCGGTGAGTCGCTGGGCGGCGTCGAGTCGCTGATCGAGCACCCGGGCCGGATGACGCACGCCTCGGTGGCCGGTTCGGCCCTGGAGGTGCCCGCCGACCTGGTCCGCGTCTCGGTCGGCATCGAGTCGATCGACGACCTGCTGGCGGACCTCCGGCAGGCGCTGGGTTAGTCCTGCCGCCCTGGCCGGTCCGCGGTGTACGACTCCATCGCGTGGTTGAAGCGGGCCAGCAGGGCGCAGAACGCGCGTTGTTCCTCGGGTGGCCAGCCGGCCACCAGGCGGCGGGTCAACTCGGCCCGTCCGTCCTGCACTTCGGCCAGCCGGCGGGCGCCGAGCGGGGTCAGTGCGAGCCGTACGGCACGGCGGTCGGCCGGGTCCTGGACCCGGCCGACCAGGCCGGCCGCCACCAGCGGGGCGACCTGCCGGGTGACCGTGGAGGAGTCGACGCCCAGGGCGTCGGCCAGCGCCTTCACGTTGGCGGGCCCGTGCCGCTCCAGGCGGTCGAGCAGGAGATAGGCGGCGCGGTCCAGCGCGCCGACGCCGTCGGAGGTCCGGACCTGTTCCATCCGGCGGGCGAACACCGCCAGATGGTACTGGAGTTGGGCGTGCACGGGGTCGGTGCGGTCGGTGGCCTGGGGCGAGGTCGTCGTCATCGCGGCTCACGATCGTCGTGCGGTGAGAGAGGCTCAGAGGCAGCAGCGTACGCGGGCCGGGCGGGCCCGGGAACAGGCCCGGCGTCCCCGGCCGGCCGCCGCGGCGGCCGTAGGCTGGCGTTATGCAGAGCTGGCCGATCACCCTCGACGACGTCCGCGGTGCCCAGAAGATGCTCGTCGGGGTCGCCCGGGTGACGCCGATGGAGGGCAGCCGGCACCTCTCGGCGCTGATCGGCTCGCCGGTCCACCTGAAGTGCGAGAACCTCCAGCGCACCGGCTCGTTCAAGCTGCGCGGGGCGTATGTGCGGATCGCGGGACTCTCGCCGGTGCAGCGGGCCGGAGGGGTGGTCGCGGCGAGCGCCGGGAACCACGCGCAGGGGGTGGCGCTGGCGGCCTCGCTGCTCGGGGTCCGGTCGACCGTCTTCATGCCGGTGGCCGCGCCGCTGCCCAAGGTCGCGGCGACCCGCGAGTACGGCGCCGAGGTCCGGCTGCACGGCGCCACGGTGGACGAGGCGCTGCAGGCCGCGCAGCGCTACGCGGAAGCGACCGGCGCGGTGTTCATCCACCCCTTCGACCACTGGGACGTGGTCACCGGCCAGGCCACCGTCGGGCTGGAGATCCTGGAACAGTGCCCCGAGGTGCGCACCATCCTGGTCGGGGTGGGCGGCGGCGGGCTGCTGGCCGGGATCGCGGCGGCGGTCAAGCCGCTCCGCCCGGACGTGCGGGTGATCGGGGTGCAGGCGGCGGGCGCGGCCGCGTACCCGCCCTCGCTGGCGGCGGGGCGGCCGGTGTCGCTGGAGCACATCGCCACCATGGCGGACGGGATCATGGTCGGCCGGCCCGGGGACATCCCGTTCGAGGTGGTCAACACCCTGGCGGACGGCGTCCGGACGGTCTCCGAGGACTCGCTCTCGCGGGCCCTGCTGCTGAGCCTGGAGCGGCTGAAGCTGGTGGTCGAGCCGGCCGGGGCCAGCCCGGTCGCGGCGCTGCTGGAGCAGCCGGACTCGTTCGAGGGGCCGGTGGTGGCGGTGCTCTCCGGCGGCAACATCGACCCGCAGCTGATGCAGCGGGTGCTGCGGCACGGCCTGGCGGCGGCCGGCCGCTATCTGTCGCTCCGGGTGCGGCTGGCGGACCGGCCGGGCTCGCTGGCGAACCTGCTGGCGGTGCTGACCGAGGTGGACGCGAACGTGCTGGACGTGGCACATGTGCGGATCGACCCGCGGCTGGGGCTGACCGAGGTCGAGGTGGACCTGCACCTGGAGACCAAGGGGCCGGAGCACTGCGCCCTGGTGATCGGCGAGCTGCGGGACGCCGGGTACGTGGTCTCGCAGTAGGGCCGGCCGGGCGGGATCCGGAGGGAACTCAGGGCGGAGCCGTCTCCCTTGACGCGATATATCGCGAGCTGCCAGACTCGCGATACATCGTGTTTTGGGGCCCGGCGGACCGAGGGCGCCGAAACCGAGTCGCCCCCATGCCCGAACACGGGCAGAGTGGGGCAGATCACTCACCATCGTCCGAATGTCGTTCGAGGAGATGAGACAGGCCCATGGCGCCAGCCATCCAAGCCGAGAATCTGGTCAAGACCTTCGGTGACGTACGAGCCCTGGACGGCGTCAGCCTCGACGTCCCCGAGGGCACGGTGCTCGGGCTGCTCGGCCCGAACGGCGCCGGCAAGACCACCACCGTGCGCGTCCTCACCACCCTGCTCCGCCCCGACTCCGGCCGCGCGGTGGTGGCCGGCGTCGACGTGCTCAAGCACCCCAACCAGGTCCGCAGCCTGATCGGCCTCTCCGGCCAGTACGCGGCGGTGGACGAGTACCTCACCGGCTTCGAGAACCTCCAGATGGTCGGCGAGCTCTACCAGATGAGCGCCCGCGACGCGAAGGCGCGGGCGCTGGAGCTGCTGGAGTGGTTCAACCTCACCGAGGCCAGGAACCGCACCGCCAAAACCTACTCCGGCGGTATGCGCCGCCGGCTCGACCTCGCCGCCGCCCTGGTCGTGCGGCCGCCGGTGATGTTCCTGGACGAGCCGACCACCGGCCTCGACCCGCGCAACCGGCTCGCCCTCTGGGAGGTCATCGAGACCCTGGTCGAGCAGGGCACCACGCTGCTGCTCACCACCCAGTATCTGGAGGAGGCGGACCGCCTCGCCCACGACATCGCCGTGGTCGACCACGGCCGGGTGATCGCCCGGGGCAGCGCCGACCAGCTCAAGGCGCAGATCGGCGGCGAGCGGATCGAGGTCGTGGTGCACCGCGCCGAACTGGTCGGCGACGCGGTCGCCGCGCTGGCCGGGTACGCCAAGGGCGAGCCGGTGCTGGAGAAGAACACCCGGAAGATCACCGTCCCGGTCAGCGGCGGCGCCCGGGTGCTCGCGGACGCGATCCGCGAGCTGGACGCCCGGTCGATCGAGATCGACGACATCGGCCTGCGCCGTCCGACCCTGGACGACGTCTTCCTCTCGCTCACCGGCCACGCCGCCGCGGCCGAGGGCGAGGAGAACGGCGTCGAGGGCGGGGAAAGGAGCCGGGGCCGGGGCGGCCGCGGCAGGGGCACGGCGGGCGGCGGGGACGGCCCCGGCCCCGGCCCGGACAAGCAGGCCGTCGCGGCCGGTAAGGAGCTGTGAGATGACGACCGCCACCGAGCACGCCATCGGCGGAGCGGTACCCCGGCAGCGCCGGGGCGCGGCCGCGATCCTGCACGACTCCTGGGTGGTCGCCCGGCGGAACCTGCGCCGGATGACCCGGATACCCGAAATCGTGGTGTTCGGGCTGATGCAGCCCGTGATGTTCGTGCTGCTGTTCTCGTACGTCATGGGCGGGGCGATCCAGATCCCCGGGACGCAGGCCAGCTCGTCCACGTACATCCAGTTCCTGATGGCGGGCATCTTCGCCCAGACCGTGACCTTCGCGACGGCCGGCGCCTCCGCCGGTATCGCCGAGGACATGACCAAGGGCCTGGTGGACCGGTTCCGCTCGCTGCCGATGGCCCGTTCGGCGGTGCTGGTCGGCCGTACCCTGGCGGACCTCTGCCAGACCGCGTTCACGCTGGTCGTCCTGGCGATGGTGGCGCTGCTGGTCGGCTGGCGGACCGACGAGGGCGTACTGAAGGCGCTGGGCGCGTTCGGGCTGCTGCTCCTGCTCGGCTACGCCTTCTCCTGGATCGGCGCGCTGATCGGCCTCTCGGTGCGCAGCCCCGAGGCGGCCACCTCGGCCGGGCTGATCTGGCTGTTCCCGCTGACCTTCATCTCCAACGCCTTCGTGCCGATCGGCAGCATGCCGGGCTGGCTGCAGGGGATCGCCTACTGGAACCCGTTCAGCGCCACCGTGCAGGCCTGCCGCGACCTGTTCGGCAACCAGGTCGGCCCGGTGGACAGCGCCTGGCCGATGCAGCACGCGACGCTGGTGTCGGTGCTCTGGTCGCTGGTGATCACCGCGGTGTTCTCCTGGCTGTCGGTGCGCAAGTACCGTTCGGCCAGCGCCTGAACCCCGCCGGAGCAGCCGCGAGGGCGGCCGCGGAGACTCTCCGCGGCCGCCCTCGTCAGGTGCGGGTGATCAGCCGGCGTACGGCTTGACCTCGATGATCCGGACCGAGGCCTGCTTGCCGTTCGGCAGCTCGTACGTCGCGTCGTCACCGATCGTCTTGCCGTCGATCGCGCGGCCCAGCGGCGACTGCGGCGAGTAGATGTCCAGGTCGTCGTCGCCGGCCACCTCGCGCGAGCCGAGCAGGAACTTCATGGTGTCGTCCTCGTCGCCGTCGAAGGCGACCGTGACGACCATGCCCGGAGCCACCACACCCGAGTCCGCCGGGGCCTCGCCGACCTTGGCGCGCTCCAGGAGCTGGGTCAGCTGTCGGATGCGCAGCTCGTACTTGCCCTGCTCCTCCTTGGCCGCGTGGTAACCGGCGTTCTCCTTGAGGTCACCCTCTTCGCGCGCCGCCTCGATCTTCTGGGCGATCTCGATGCGCCAGGGGCCGGTCAGGTGGTCCAGCTCGGCCTTGAGCTGGTCGTAGCCGGACTGAGTGAGCCAGGTCACGTGTTCGCTGGTCTGGGTCACAGGTGCTCCTCGTAGGTGCTGGGGCTGTGCTGAGGGTGTGAGTCGTCAGCCGGGGTGGTGGTGATTTCGGTCTTAACTACAAAGCAACGCCCGCTCCCGTACCATCCGGTGCGGAAGGGGCGAAATCACGAGCCTAACAACTCCCGCCGACAAGCGGGAGGGTCGTTGGCGCGCCATTGACGACAGCATTGCGCCAAGGTGTACAGCAATGGTGCGGGGCTCCTCTACGGATTCCCGCTCCCGCGATCGAATATGCGCCCGGGCGTGCCGCAACCGCCGGGGGTCACTTGGCGGGGGTGCATCCCAGCAGCTCGGCGGTGGTGCCGCGGGCGGTGGTCCGCAGGCTCACCACGGCGTCGTAGCTGGAGCCGTCCGCCGGTACGGCGAAGTCGGCCACCCCGACGACGGCGCCGTCCTCGCCCTGCGAGCGGACGGTACAGCTGCCCGCCGTGCCGTCGCCCTTGCGCACCGCCAGGTGCAGCCGCATCTCGGAGTCCGAGACCGCCTCGAAGGACGGGACGGTGCCGTTGATCTTCGTCTCGCGGATCAGGTAGGAGCCGCCGAGCCAGGCCACCAGGCCCAGCAGCAGCACGCCGCAGGCCGCGCCCACCACCTTCAGACGGCGGTCCGCCTCGCGGTCGCCGCGCCGGCCGTAGCGCCCCTCGGGCAGCTGCGGGGTGGTGGTGCCTGCGCTCATCGGGGTCAGTCCTCTCCTGGGGAGGGCGTCCCCCGGCCCGGCGGCCGGAGGGTACCCCCAGGGGCCAGGGGTGGTGCGGGGGAATGGAAGGGTCCTCCAGTCCGTCACTATAGGAGGGGCACGCCCGCGGCCGGTCCGGCGGGGGCGGGGCTCGGCCGTGTCGGCGCCATGCCCGGCCGGTCCCGCGGTGACGCGGTCCCGAACTGAGCGGCTCGGACGATGGGCAGACCGGACTTCGCGGAAGGCCCAGACATTGTGGAAGGAACGCTGGCGTTGACTGAGCAGTTGCGACTGATGGCGGTGCACGCTCACCCGGACGACGAGTCCAGCAAGGGTGCGGCCACCATGGCCATGTACGTCGACCAGGGGGTGGACGTGCTCGTGGCCACCTGCACCGGGGGTGAGCGCGGGTCGGTCCTCAACCCCAAGCTGCAGGGGCGCCCGGAGATCGAGGAGAACATCCACGAGGTCCGGCGCAAGGAGATGGACGAGGCCCGCGCGATCCTCGGGGTCACCCAGGCCTGGCTCGGCTTCGTCGACTCCGGCCTGCCCGAGGGGGATCCGCTGCCCCCGCTGCCCGAGGGCTGCTTCGCCCTGCAGGACGTGAAGGAGGCGGCCGAGCCGCTGGTCCGGCTGATCCGCGAGTTCAAGCCGCAGGTCATCACGACCTACGACGAGAACGGGGGCTACCCGCACCCCGACCACATCATGACCCACAAGATCACCATGCTGGCCTTCGACGCCGCCGGCGACCCGGACGCCTACCCGGAGGCCGGCGAGCCCTGGCAGCCGCTGAAGCTCTACTACAACCACGGCTTCCCGATGGGCCGGATCCGCGCGCTGCACGCCTACCTCACCGAGCACGGCCACGAGTCGCCGTACGGCGAGTGGATCGAGGGCTGGGAGAAGAGCGGCCGCAAGGAGCGCGAGATCACCACCCGGGTCCACTGCGGCGACTGGTTCGGCACCCGGGACCGCGCGCTGATCGCCCACGCCACCCAGATCGACCCGGACGGGCCCTGGTTCCGTGTCCCGCTGGACGTCCAGCGGGAGGTCTGGCCGACCGAGGACTACGAGCTGGCCCGCACCCTGATCGACGCCGACCTGCCGGAGGACGACCTGTTCGCCGGCCTGCGCACCCCCTCCATGGCGGTCGAGGCCGCCGACACGCGCGACTGACCCACCCCCGGTGGCCCGGCTCGTCGTGAGCCGGGCCACCATGGAGAGATGAGCACCCCCGTGAACCTCACCCACCTCGCCGCCTCGCTCGCCGTCGACGACGCCAAGGTGACCCCCGGCCTGCTGGGCTTCGTCGTCTTCGCCGCCCTCGGCGTGGCCACCTGGTTCCTGGCCAAATCGATGAACCGGCAGTTCAAGCGCGTCAACTTCGTCGAGGAGCCGGAGCCGCCGAAGGAGTGAGACACCGCCCCCGTACCGGCGCCGATGCGCGAGGATGGGGGCATGCCGAACCACCTCGCCGATGCGACCTCGCCGTATCTGCTGCAGCACGCCGAGAACCCGGTCGACTGGTGGCCGTGGGGAGTGGAGGCGTTCGAGGAGGCACGGCGGCGCGGGGTGCCGGTGCTGCTCTCGGTCGGGTACGCGGCGTGCCACTGGTGTCATGTGATGGCGCACGAGTCGTTCGAGGACGAGGCGCTCGCCGCCTACGCCAATGAGCGGTTCGTCGCGGTGAAGGTCGACCGTGAGGAGCGGCCGGACGTCGACGCCGTCTACATGGAGGCGGTGCAGGCGGCCACCGGGCACGGCGGGTGGCCGATGACGGTCTTCCTGACGCCCGACAAGGACCCGTTCTACTTCGGGACGTACTTCCCGCCCGAGCCCCGGCACGGGATGCCGTCGTTCCGGCAGGTGCTGGAGGGGGTGGACGCGGCCTGGCGCGACCGCCGGGAGGAGGTCGGTGAGGTCGCCGCCCGGATCCGGGCCGATCTGACCGAGCGGGCCTCGGTGTACACGGTGGGCGGCGGCGCCCTCCACCCGCCCGGGGCGGCCGATCTGCACCAGGCGCTGGTCGTGCTCAGCCGGGAGTTCGACGCCCGGCGCGGCGGCTTCGGGGGCGCGCCCAAGTTCCCGCCGGCCATGGTGGTCGAGTTCCTGCTGCGCCACCACGCCAGGACCGGCTCGGAGGCGGCGCTGGAGATGGCCGTCCGCACCGGCGAGGCGATGGCCCGCGGCGGGATCCACGACCAGCTCGGCGGCGGCTTCGCCCGGTACTCGGTGGACGCCGGGTGGGTGGTGCCGCACTTCGAGAAGATGCTCTATGACAACGCGCTGCTGCTGCGCGCCTACCTGCACCTGTGGCGGGCCACCGGCGACGGCCTGGCGCGCCGGACCGCGCTCTCCACGGCCGACTTCCTGCTGCGTGAACTGCGCACCCCCGAGGGGGCGTTCGCGTCGGCGCTGGACGCGGACAGCCTCGACCCGGTGAGCGGCGAGTCGACGGAGGGGGCGTACTACGCCTGGACGCCGGGCCAGTTGGCCGAGGTGCTGGGGGAGGCGGACGGCGCCCTCGCGGCCGGGCTGTTCGAGGTGACGGAGGCGGGGACGTTCGAGCACGGGGCCTCGGTGCTCCAGCTGCTGTCCGACCCGCAGGACGCCGAGGCGTACGAGCGCGTCCGGGCGCGGCTGTTCGAGGCGCGGGCCGGGCGGCCGGCGCCCGCGCGGGACGACAAGGTGGTCGCCGCCTGGAACGGGCTGGCCATCGCGGCGCTCGCCGAGACCGGCGCCCTGCTGGACCGGCCCGACCTGGTCGAGGCCGCCGAGCGCGCCGCCGACCTGCTGCTCGCCGTCCACCTCACGCCCGACGGCCGGCTGCTGCGCACCTCCAGGGACGGCCGGCCCGGTGCCAACGCGGGGGTGCTGGAGGACTACGCGGACACCGCCGAGGGCTTCCTCGCGCTGTACGCCGTCACCGGCGGGGCCGAGTGGCTGGATCTGGCCGGCGGGCTGCTGGACACCGTGCTGAAGCACTTCGCCGACGAGGCGTCCGGTGCGCTGTACGACACCGCCGACGACGCGGAGGAGCTGATCCGGCGCCCGCAGGACCCGACCGACAACGCCACCCCGTCCGGCTGGACGGCCGCCGCGGGCGCGCTGCTCGGCTATGCCGCGTACACCGGTTCGGCGCGCCACCGCACCGCCGCCGAGCGGGCGCTCGGCATCGTCGGGGCGCTCGCCTCGCGGGCCCCGCGCTTCGTCGGCTGGGGCCTGGCCGTCGCCGAGGCGCTGGCGGACGGTCCGCGCGAAGTCGCCGTGGTCGGCCCGGCCGGTGACCCGGCGACCGCCGCGCTGCACCGGGCCGCCCTGCGGGGCACCGCGCCCGGCGTGGTGGTCGCGGTCGGCGAGCCCGGGTCGGGCGGGGTGCCGCTGCTGGCGGACCGGCCGCTGGTGGGCGGCGCGCCCGCCGCGTACGTCTGCCGGCACTTCAGCTGCGAGGCGCCGACCACCGACCCGGCGGTGCTGGCGGAGCGGCTGGGGGGAACGCCCGGGGCGTGACGCGGTGCGGCCGCCGGGTCGGTAAAACGGTTGGTGTCCGACGTGACCGGGGTGGGAGACTCTGCCATGACCTGGACCTTGACCACCTCGCTGGACGACTTCCGCGCCGGGGCCGGCGGCTTCCTCGATGCCCGTCCGGTGGAGAACACCGTGCTGCTCACGGTCGTGCACCGGCTGGCCGAGCACGGGCTGGACGTCTTCGGGGAGCGTCCGCCGGTCTTCGGGTGGTGGAGCCGTGAGCCGGGCGGCCCGGTCGAGGGCGCCTTTCTGCGGACGCCCCCGTTCAGCCCGCGCCTCGGGGTGATGCCCGACGAGGCGGCGGCCGGGCTCGCGACCGAACTGGCCGCGGCCGGGGCCGGCTTCACCGAGGTCGACGGGGTGGCCGGCGGCGAGTCGGCGGTGCGGGCGTTCGCCGCCGCCTGGCAGGCCGCCACCGGGGCCGCCGAATCCGTCCGGTCCAGCGAACGCCTCTACCGGCTCGGCGAGTTGACCGAACCGCCGCGCCCGCCCGCAGGCCGCCACCGGGTGGCGGCGCCGGCCGACCGGGAGCTGCTGATCGCCTGGTACGAGGCGTTCCTGCTCGAGGTCGGGGTGCAGCTGCCCGGCGTTCCGCGCAGCGTGGACGAGCGGGTGGCCGCGGGCCTCCTGCACCTCTGGGAGGACGGCGGCCACCCGGTCGCGATGGCCGGCAACAGCCCGGTGATCGTCGGGATGTCCCGGATCGGCCCGGTCTACACCCCGCCCGAGCGCCGCGGCCACGGCTACGCCAGCGGCATCACGGCGGCGGCGTCGGCGTACGCGCGGGCGCGGGGCGCGTCGGAGGTGCTGCTCTACACCGACCTGGCCAACCCGACCAGCAACTCGATCTACCAGAAGATCGGTTACCGGCCGGTGGAGGACTGCCTGGCGCTGGACTTCCGGCGCTGACGGCCGCGCGCCGATGCGGCGCGAAGTGCCGGACAAGCCCTACTCCCAGTCCCAGCCGATCCCCAGCAGGCACGGCCGGACCGCGGAGGCCACCAGATGGACGCAGCGGTGGCCGTCCAGGGTCAACTCCTCGCTCTCGTAGGGCTTTTCGCCGGGGGAGTGGAGGGCGAAGCGGTGGCAGCGGACCGGCAGGGCGGCGGGGTGGAAGGTGACCTGGAGGACGTACTGGCCGGCGCCGGAGTTGAAGCCGCGGACGTATTCGCGGCTGGGGGCCGGTGACGGCGCGTCGTCGAAGCCGTAGCCGAGCAGCCGGGTGTCGCCGGCGCGCAGCCGGTGGTCGAGGAGGAGCTCGGCGACCAGCAGGTCGTGGGCCTGGTCGCGGCGGACCCGGCCGGGGCGGCAGTTCTCCTCGGCCCGGACGTCGACCCGGGTGATGTCGCCGCCCGGATCGCCCTGGTAGATGGCGAGATAGCGGTCGATGCCGTCGCGGTGGGCGCGCAGCGCGTGCTGGGAGTCGCGGCGGAGCATCCGGCGGTCGGCGCCGATCCGGACGCGTTCGATGTGGGCGATGGTGTGCAGGCCGGTGTCGCGCGGGCTCGCGATGGTGGCGAGCAGGTCGTCGACGGCGGTGGCCGGGGTGATGAGGTCCCGGTAGGGGAGGACGGGCGGGCCCGCGGGGCCGGCGGGGGTGGCCCGGCGGGGGCCGAGCAGCCGGGTGAGCGAGTGCTCGGGGAGTTCCAGGACCTCCTCCAGCGCGGCCACGGCCCGCAGCGACTCGGCACGTTCGGGGCGGCGGCGGCCCTGCTGCCAGTAGCTGAGGCTGGTGACCCCGACGTGCACACCGCGCAGTGCGAGGTGCCGGCGGACCCGGTGCAGGGTGAGGCCGCGGGCGGTGATGGCGGTGCGCAGGGCGAGGTGGAACGGGCCGGTGCGCAGGGCGGTGGTGAGGTCGGACTGGTCGCCGCGCTGCATGACTGCCTCCTCGTGGGCGGGTGCGGGCCGGCCCGGTTGGTCGTGAATATTCACATGTGAAGGGCGGTTTGTCACCGGTCGGGGCCTGCCGCACGGGGGTTTTCGGGGCGGTGTTCACATCCGCGCGGGGCCGTTCACACCCGGGCCCGGCCGGCGGGACGGCCGTTGACCTGGCTCTGTCAACGGCGCGATGCTCGGGGCGCGATCCGGACCGCACACCCACCCCCTCGACTCCTCTGCCTGTGCAAGGAGGCATCCCCCCATGCCAGTTCCACGGATACGGCTGCGCCGCGCGGTCTCGGTGCTCGCGCTCGGAATGATCGGCCCGGCGCTCGGCGTCGCGGTGACCACCCCCGCCCAGGCGGCGCCCGCCGCGCCCGCCCAGGTCCGTCCGGCCGCGGCGCCGGGCAGCACGCTCGACGCGGCCGGCACGTACAAGAAGCTCAACATCACCATGCAGCAGCAACAGCAGACCAACTGGTGCTGGGCGGCGAGCGGCAACACCATCGCCACCTGGTTCGGCCACACCTACAGCCAGAACCAGTTCTGCAACGCCGCGTTCGGCCGCTCGGCCAACTCCAGCTGCCCCAACAGCCAGGCCACGCTGGGCGATGTGCAGAACGGCCTGAGCTGGGCCGGCATCAACCCCGGTTCGTACGTCACCGGTTATCTGCGCTACAGCACGGTGCAGACCGAGGTGAACGCCGACCGTCCGGTGGAGACCCGGATCCAGTGGAGCTCCGGCGGCGGCCACATGCACGTGCTGTACGGCTACGACGCCGGCAACAACTGGGTCTACTGGGGCGACCCTTGGCCGTCCAACAACCGCTACAACTGGGCGGACTACAACTACTACGTGTCCAACGGCACGTTCTCCTGGACCCACTCCCTGTACCGGATCGGCGCGTGAGGGGCGATCATGACTGACCTCAGCAAGGCCCGCCGGGCCGCCGTCACCGTCCTGCTCGCCGCCGGCCTCGGCCTGGCCGTCACCCCGGCCGCGCACGCGGACGGTCCGGCGGGCGCCCCCGTCCCGGTCACCGCCGCCGAGCTGGCGCAGGCCCGTGGCGCGGCCCAGAGCCCGGCCGTCCTCGACCAGTTGGGCCACTTCTTCGCCCGCAAGGGCGTGCCGCCGACCCAGCAGCTGACCATCGGCGCGGCCGAGGAGGCACGGGCGGCGAGCGCGGCCGCCCCACGGCTGTCGGGTGAGACCGTGCCGGTGTACACGCTGGACGCGGCCTTCGTGTCCGGTACCCCGGGCGCACCGGTGGCGAAGGCCGAGTTCACCGCCAGCCGGGCCGTCTCGGCGGACGGCCAGGTCGCCTCGGTCTGGGCGGTCAAGCAGGGCGACGGCTGGCGGGTGGTCAACATCGCCTCCGGCGGCGACGAGGGCGACTACGCGGCGAAGGCGGCGGCCGGCGGTGGCGGTACGGCCTTCCGGGAGCCGCAGCTGAACGCCTGGTACGTGCTGCGCGACGGCCGGGTACTGCCGCTGGACGACGAGGCGCGGCGCTCGGTGGGCACGGCGGGGGTGGGCCTGGCGGCCTACCAGAAGCTGGTCCAGCAGCGGTACGGGGACAAGCTGCCCGGCTCGGCGTACGACCGGGCCGGGAAGGGCGGTGGCTACCAGCCCGGTGCCACCGCCACGGAGGCGGAGGGTGGCGGCACCGCGCTGCCCGCCGTCACGGCGGCCGCGGCCCTGGGCGTCACCGCGCTCGCGGGCGCGGGTGTCGTCCTGCGGCGGCGGGCGGGCGCCCGGCGAGGGTAGGGCGGCCGCGCGGAGGACGGCGGGGCCCGGGATGCGGCCGGGTCCCGTTGCCGCGGGTGCGGGTCCGTTCCCCGCTACAGGCCGGCGAAGCCCCGTTCCAGTACGGCGAAGGTGTGGTCGACCAGGTCGACGATGTCCTGCTCGCCGCGGCCCTCGGCCCAGTGCAGCACCGCCTCGGTGGTGGCGGCGCCGAGGGCGGCGGCGGTGATCCGCATGTCCAGGGTCGGCTGGTCGACGCCGGCCCGCCGGGTCAGCACGTCGAGGTAGAGCCGCTGCGGGTCGTTGGCGGTGTCGATCATCCGGGCGCGCAGCGCGGGGACTTCGCCGACCAGCCGCATCCGGGTGAGCAGTTCCTCGCGTTCGTGCTGGAGCAGTTCGCGGAGCAGGCCGATGACGGCCTCCCGGCAGGAGCGGAGGAACGGTTCGTCGGCGGGCCGGGCCAGCAGCGCGGTGATCATCGCAGGGTCGTACTCGTCGGAGAGGACGAGGTCCTCCTTGGTGGCGAAGTACCGGAAGAAGGTGGACGGCGAGACCTCGGCCGCGGCCGCGATCTGGTCGACGGTCGTGTTCTCGTACCCCTGCTCGGCGATCAGCCGGTAGGCCTCCCGGCGGATCGCCTGGCGGGTCTTCAGCTTCTTGCGTTCGCGCAGCGACAGCGGCGCTTCCAGCATCGCCTGGACCGGGTTGGCCGGGCCTGCCGGATGCGCCGTTGTCGACCGGGGTGCGCTCATACCTTCGATTATCCGTGATCGCCGGCAGGTACCGTCGTCGGCTCCTGCTCCGGTCCCGGCCCGGCCGCTCCGCGCGGTTCGGCGGTGGGCATCCGCAGCCCGACGAGCACCGCCGACAGCACCGCGACCGCCCCGGCGACCAGCAGCACCAGCGCCATGCCGTGGACGTAGGCGGCGTGCGCGGAGGCGGCCAGCGCGGGGTTCCCGGTGGCTCCGGCGATGCCGTCGGCGGCGATCACCGACTGCCCGGCCCGGTCCGCCGCCTCGGCGGGGAGGCCGGCGGTGTCCAGCGCGCCCCGGTAGGAGTCGGCCAGCAGGCTGCCGAAGACCGCCACCCCGATCGCGCCGCCCACCTGGCGGAGCGTCTGCAGCAGCCCGGAGCCGACGCCGGCCCGGCCGGGAGGCAGCGTGAGCAGGGCGGAGGCCTGCGCGGTGATGAGTGACAGCCCCATGCCGAGGCCGAGCAGGGTGAGCCAGACCGCCGCCAGGCCGTAGCCGTCGGAGACCCGGGTGCGGCTGCCGAGCAGCAGGGCGGCCGCCAGCGCGGCCAGTCCGAAGGTGATGACCGCGCGGGGGCCGATCCGGGTGACCAGCCGGTCGCCGGCCTTGGCGGCCACCATCAGGCCGAGCATCATCGGCATCAGCCGCAGGCCGGTGCCGAAGGCGTCGGCGCCGAGCACGCTCTGGAAGTAGAGCGGCAGGACGAAGAAGGCGCCGAACAGGACGACCGAGACCAGCGTGGCGCCCACCGCCGACCAGCGGAAGGTCGGGTCGGCGAGCAGCGAGAGGTCGAGCATCGGGTCGCGCTGGTGGCGGCTGCGCAGCACCAGCAGGGTGAGGGCGGCCACGGCGCCGCCGATCACGCCGAGCACCAGCGGGTCGGCCCAGCCGCGGTCGGGGCCCTCGATGATGCCGTAGGTGAGTGCGGAGAGGCCGCCCGCGCCGAGCAGGGTGGCGAGCAGGTCGATCCTGGGCGCGGTGGGGTTGCGGGTCTCCGGGAGCAGGAGCAGGCAGGCGACGATGCCGATCACGGTCAGCGGGATGTTGATCACGAAGATCGCGCCCCACCAGAAGTGCTGGAGCAGGAAGCCGCCGAGCAGTGGGCCGAGCGGGGTACCCAGGGCGAGCGCGGCGGCCAGGATCGCGGTGGCGCGGCGCTGCTCGCCCGCCGGGAACAGTCCGGGGATCACGGCCATGGACATCGGCATGACCAGGGCGCCGGCCAGGCCCATCGCGGCGCGGGCGGCGACCAGCGTGCCGGGGCTGTCGGCGAGCATGCCGACGGCGGAGGCGAGGCCGAAGAGGGCGAGGCCGACGGTGAGGGTACGGCGGCGGCCGAACCGGTCGCCGACCAGCCCGGCCGGGAGCATCACGGCGGCGAAGACCACGGTGTAGGAGTCGACGATCCACTGCTGCTGCCCGGTGGTGGCCTGTAGCTGGGAGGCCAGGGTGGGCAGGGCGACGTTGAGGATCGTCATGTCGAAGCTGATCACCAGGACGCTCAGCGCGACGGCGACCAGCGCGAGCCAGCGCCGGGGGTCGGGTGCCGTCGCGGCCCCGGGGGGCTCGGGGGGCTCGGGTGCGGGGGAGTCGGGTGCGGCGGGCACGGCAACCTCCGGGAGACTGTGGGGAAGTCCCTGTCAAATGACAGTAACTCCTAAAAGATGCCGACAGTCAATATGTCCGGCAGGTGGCCGCCCGGATACGCTCTGTCATGTGTCCTGGAAGTGCGGGTTCCGCACACGGAATTGACGCAACGTTGATCTGTCGTTCGCCGCTTCGGGGCGGTGGCGGGTGACTGTCGGTAGATAGGATGTGGCAATCGGTCAGTGCGGACCGACGCGTGCCGAGAGCGGAGAAGGGGTGGGGCGGCAGGAGCCGACCACGAGCCCGGCGCAGGAAGGGGAAGGCGAATGGCCGACAAGGAGTCGAGCGTCCAGGTCCTGGGCGCGGCGGTGGTCGTGATGTCAGCGCTGGCCGTGGTCGCGGCCTATCTGATCAACGGCGCCGCGCTGGTACTGATGGTCGCGGGGGTCGAGGTGCTGCTGCTGATGGTGTACGTCGCCCGGCGCTGGCAGGCGTTGCGCCGGCCGGCCGTGCCGCGCGGACACCGCCCGGCCGGGGGCACCCCGGACGCCGCGCACTGCGAGCGCTGCCGCCGGGCCCGCGAGGCGCTGGACGCCCGGCAGGCGCGCTCCCGTGAGCGCTCCGCCCCCCAGCGCTCCGTGCCCGGGCGCCCTGTGCCCGAGCGCCCGTTCCGCGACCGCCCGGCCCCGGAGCGCTTCGGTCGGGAGCGCCCCGCCCCGGACTGGACGGCGGAACGGGCGGCCGCCCGGTCGCTGGACCGGTCGACCGCCCGTGACGGGGTGCCGGGTTCAGCCGGCCGCGCTGTACGCCACCAGTGAGACGCCGACGTACTGCACGATGAAGGCCCCGAGGGTGAAGGCGTGGAACACCTCGTGGAAGCCGAACCAGCGCGGTGACGGGTTGGGCCGCTTGAGCCCGTACACCACACCGCCGATGCTGTAGAGCACCCCGCCGACGATCATCAGCACCATGACGGCGACGCCGCCGGTGCGCAGGAAGTCCGGCAGGAAGAACGCGGCGGCCCAGCCCAGCGCGATGTACACCGGTGTGTACAGCCAGCGTGGTGCGCCGACCCAGAACACCCGGAACGCGATGCCCGCCAGCGCGCCGCCCCAGGCCACCCAGAGCAGCACCTGCTGCGCGGCGCCGTGCAGCAGCAGGATGGTGAACGGGGTGTAGGTGCCCGCGATGATCAGGAAGATGTTCGCGTGGTCGAGCCGGCGCAGGACGGCGTCACCGCGCGGACCCCAGGTGAACCGGTGGTAGACGGCGCTCACCCCGAACAGCAGCCAGGCGCTGACCGAGTAGATCGCGCAGGCGATCTTGGCGGGGGTGGAGTCGGCCAGGCAGATCAGTACGATCCCGGCGGCGACCGTGGCGGGGAACATCCCGGCGTGCAGCCAGCCGCGCCACTTCGGCTTGCTCTCGTGGAGCTCAGCAGTCATGGGCAGCATGCTACCCGTTACCTACGGATCCGTAGGTTACTCGCGCGTAGGTAGTGGCGATCGTCACTCTTGGACGTTTTGGAGTGTTCGGAGCGACGGGTCGCGCGCCGGGGCTGGGACGGAAGCGCGTGTTTACCCATAAGTAATCATACTTAATGGAGTAAAAGGTGAGTCAATTTCACCGCTGCGCCGCAGTCGGGGCTTGGGGCCGGAGCTACGCTGCAAGCACCCTCAAACCCCCGCTACGCCGTCTCTCTGCCGAGATGGCGTGAAACGGAGCGATCGTGTCGTACGAGAACTCTGCTCTCAGCGCATCCGCGCCCACCAGCCACACGCGTCTGCTGGCCTGGGTGAGCGAGATCGCGGAGCTCACCCAGCCTGACCGCATCGAGTGGTGCGACGGTTCCGAAGAGGAGAACCAGCGCCTCGCGGACCTGCTGGTGGCTCAGGGCACCTTCCGGAAGCTCAACGAGGAGAAGCGCCCCAACTCCTACTACGCCGCCTCGGACCCCACGGACGTGGCGCGCGTCGAGGACCGCACCTACATCTGCTCCGAGCAGGAGAAGGACGCCGGTCCGACCAACAACTGGAAGGCCCCCGCCGAGATGCGGGAGGTCTTCCAGGGCACCGACGGGCTGTTCCGCGGCGCGATGAAGGGCCGCACGATGTACGTCGTGCCCTTCTCGATGGGCCCGGTCGGCTCCCCGCTGGCCGCGTACGGCGTCGAGATCACCGACTCCGCCTACGTCGCCGTGTCGATGCGGGTGATGACCCGCATGGGCCAGGCGGTGCTCGACCAGCTGGGCGAGGACGGCGACTTCGTCCGGGCCGTGCACACCGTCGGCGCCCCGCTGGCCGAGGGCCAGGCGGACGTGCCGTGGCCGTGCAACAGCACCAAGTACATCTCGCACTTCCCGGAGACCAAGGAGATCTGGTCCTTCGGCTCCGGCTACGGCGGCAACGCCCTGCTCGGCAAGAAGTGCTACGCGCTGCGCATCGCCTCGACGATGGCCCGCGACGAGGGCTGGCTGGCCGAGCACATGCTCGTCCTCAAGCTCACCCCGCCAGCCGGCCCCGCGGGCACCGCCGAGCCCAAGTACGTCGCGGCCGCCTTCCCGTCCGCCTGCGGCAAGACCAACCTCGCCATGCTCCAGCCGACCATCCCGGGCTGGAAGGTCGAGACGATCGGCGACGACATCGCCTGGATGCGCTTCGGCGCCGACGGGCGGCTGTACGCCATCAACCCCGAGGCCGGCTTCTTCGGCGTCGCCCCCGGCACCGGCGTGGACACCAACGCCAACGCCATCGAGACGCTCTGGGGCAACACCGTCTACACCAACGTCGCCCTCACCGACGACGGCGACGTGTGGTGGGAGGGCCTCACCGAGGAGCCCCCGGCGCACCTCACCGACTGGCGCGGCAACGACTGGACGCCGGAGTCCGGCACCCCGGCCGCCCACCCGAACGCGCGCTTCGCCGTCCCGGCCGCGCAGTGCCCGACCATCGCCCCCGAGTGGGAGGACCCGGCGGGTGTGCCGATCTCGGCCATCCTGTTCGGTGGCCGCCGCGCCACCGCCGTCCCGCTGGTGACGGAGTCCTTCGACTGGCAGCACGGCGTCTTCCTGGGCGCCAACATCGCCTCCGAGAAGACCGCCGCCGCCGAGGGCACCGTCGGCGAGCTGCGCCGCGACCCGTTCGCGATGCTGCCGTTCTGCGGCTACAACATGGGCGACTACTTCGCCCACTGGCTGAAGGTCGGCGCCCGGGCGGACGCCGCCAAGCTGCCGAAGATCTACTACGTGAACTGGTTCCGCAAGAACTCCGCGGGCAAGTTCGTCTGGCCGGGTTACGGCGAGAACAGCCGCGTGCTGAAGTGGATCGTCGAGCGCCTGGAGGGCACCGGCGAGGGCGTCGAGACCCCGATCGGCGTGCTGCCGACCGTGGACGGCTTCGACCTGTCCGGCCTGGACCTCTCCGAGGCCGACCGCGATCTGCTCTTCACCGTGGACGCCGACATCTGGCGCCAGGAGGCCGCGCTCGTCCCGGCCCACCTGGAGCTCTTCGGCGACCACACGCCCACCGAGCTGTGGGACGAGTACCGCGCCCTGGTGAAGCGCCTCGGCTGAGCCGGGCGCCGAACCGATCGGACAGTACGGCCGGAGCCCCGGCCGGACGGCCCTCCCGCACGAGCGGAGGCCGTCCGGCCGGGGCTCCGGCGCGAGTGCGGGGCGGAGACACCGGGTCACCGGGCGGCGGAGCGCCCGGAGCCCGCGGCCGTCCGGGGTACGTGTCGATCAAGGGCCGGTCACGGCTGGGTGTAGCCGCTGAGGAAGTCGCCGATCCGGGTGACGGCGTCGGTGATCTCCTCGGCGCGGGGGAGGGTGACCAGCCGGAAGTGGTCGGGCTCGGGCCAGTTGAAGCCGGTGCCCTGGACCAGCAGGATCCGCTGGGCGCGCAGCAGGTCCAGCACCATCTGGGCGTCGTCCTTGATCTTGTAGACCTTCGGGTCGAGCCGGGGGAAGGCGTACAGCGCGCCCTTCGGCTTGACGCAGCTGACGCCCGGGATGTCGTTCAGCAGCCGGTAGGCGGCGTCCCGGGACTCCAGCAGCCGCCCGCCGGGCAGGACGAGGTCCTTGACCGACTGCCGGCCGCCGAGCGCCGCGGCCACCGCGTGCTGGGCGGGCATGTTGGCGCAGAGCCGCATCGAGGCGAGCACCGTCAGGCCCTCGATATAGCTGTGGGCACGCTGGCGTTCGCCGGAGAGCACCATCCAGCCGGAGCGGAAACCCGCCACCCGGTACGCCTTGGACAGGCCGTTGAAGGTGACGCAGAAGAGGTCCGGCGCCAGGGTGGCCAGCGGGATGTGCTCGGCGTCGTCGTAGAGGATCTTGTCGTAGATCTCGTCCGCGTAGACCACCAGCTGGTGCCGGCGGGCGATCTCGACGATGCCCTCCAGCACCTCGCGCGGGTAGACCGCGCCGGTCGGGTTGTTCGGGTTGATCACCACGATCGCCCTGGTCCGGTCGGTGACCCTGGCCTCGATGTCGGCGAGGTCCGGGTACCACTCGGACTGCTCGTCGCAGCGGTAGTGCACGGCGGTGCCGCCGGCCAGCGAGACGGAGGCCGTCCAGAGCGGGTAGTCCGGGGCCGGGACGAGCACCTCGTCGCCGTCGTCCAGCAGCGCGGTCATGGCCAGCTGGATCAGCTCGGAGACGCCGTTGCCGAGGAAGACGTCCTCGACGCCGAGCCCGTGCAGGCCGCGCTCCTCGTAGTGCATCACCACGGCGCGGCGGGCGGACAGCAGACCCTTGGAGTCGCCGTACCCGTGCGCGGACGCCAGGTTGCGCAGGATGTCCTGGAGGATCTCGGGGGGCGCCTCGAAGCCGAACACGGCGGGGTTGCCGGTGTTGAGCTTCAGGATGCGGTGGCCCTGCTCCTCCAACCGCATCGCCTCGTCGAGCACCGGGCCGCGGATGTCGTAGCAGACGTTGGCGAGCTTGCTGGACTGGATGACCTGCATGCCTGCTTACTTTAGGGGCAGAACGGCGCTGGTCGGGCCGTGTCCCGGGACGCGATCGAAGGACCCCGGGAGCCCTCCTTCGATCGGCAGGCCGGGGTGGCCGACGGGCCTTCCAAACCGGGGCCGGGCCGCCCGGGAGAGTGCCGTAGGCGAGGAAGCCGGGCGGAAAGCCGTGCGGGACGAGACGGAGGGCACACCGCTTCGGGCGCCCCCGGCCGCGCGGGCGGGGCGGACTTTCCCGGCCGGGCCGCGGTGCCGCGGTGGCCTCCCCGTGGATGATGTGGTCGGTGCGGCGCCCTGAGTCGGCGTTCGCCGCGCCGACCGGACGTGGACGGACGCCGGTCGGACACCCCGGGCCCGGGGTGTCCGACCGGCGGGGAGCGCGAGGGGGCGGGCCGGGCTCGCAGCCCGGGGGGGGGGGGGGGTGGGCCGG
>NZ_JBIVRD010000059.1:0-34728 GCF_044755565.1 Kitasatospora sp. NPDC092286
AGTTGCGCTCGCGTCACACACCACGGTCTACCGGATCAGGACCCGCCGCGAAGGTGAATCACACAGATTGATCACGACCGAATACGCGCCCTAGGAGCAGCCGTTCAGTCTTCACCGAGGAGCCAGGAGCAGAACGCGGCGTCGCCCGCGGGAAGCAGCTCGCCCAGCATTGCGGCAGGACCCAGCCCGCAGCCATGGACAGCTCTCTGCACGAGGTGCACTCCTCGTCCTAGACCCACGGCCGTCGCCGTGCTGAAGACCATCGCGGCCCAGCCGCGCAGGCCCTCGGGGGGCCGTCGGCCCCCGCCTTCGGGATCGCCGTCGGCCCCCGCCTTCGGGATCGCCGTCGATATGCTTCCCCGTCATCCAGACCTCCAGGGGGGAATCGACGTGGCCAGCACGTGTGTGTTCTGCGGGGGGAAGGCAGGCAGCCGTGAGCACGTACTGCCGCAGTGGCTACGGCGCCAGGCCTCCGAGAACTTCGTGAAGGCGGGTGGCACCCGCACCATCCGCACCAAGCAGGGCGAGTACCGGCAGATCGCCGGACTGTTCGCCACCGCCACCGTCAAGTGCGTCTGCTCCACCTGCAACAACGTCTGGATGTCTGGCGTTGAGCAGAAGGTTCAGTCGTTCCTGCACCACGTAATGCGCGGCCAGCCCATGACTCTTGGCCCCGACGAGCAGACCGCCCTCGCCACGTGGGCCATGAAGACGTCGATGATGATGGTGCAGTCGAGCGTGCTCGACGACCTGACGGTGATTCCGCGCGCCGACTACCTCCAACTGCACCGTCACGGCCAGCCGTCCATGCGCCGCACCACGGCCCGAGCCCTGTACGTCGAACCGCCCGGCGACGAGCACCAGCACGAGTGGGGGACATTCCACGCCGGCAGGATCGGCGGGAAGACTAACGGCTACTCGATCATCCTGCGCACTGGCGCCCTTGCCGTGCAGTTCACCTCGCTGCGCCTGGCCCCGGGCTACGAGACCGCCCGTTATGGGGAGAACGGGCAGCAGCTGAGGTTGTGGCCGCCCACCGAGGCGTTCTCCTGGCCGCCGCCCATACCCACATCCAACGACGAGCTGGCCTCTATGCACCCGGCCCGGGTGTGGGCGAAGAAGCGGAAGGCCTGATCGCCCCCGCCCCTCGGGCCAGCGGTGAGCTTTACGGTCAGCGCGGGGGCGGGCCCTCGGTCACCTCCCCAGGGCCTGTCCGCCACCAGGCGGCAGTGGCCGTGTCGGCGAACAGGCTCGCCGCTCGTTGAGCCTCCCAACTGCGTTAAACGGCAGGCCGAGTGAGACGGCGATCGACCCTGGTCGATTTCAGAGATCCTCCATCATGCCCTGCGGTGCAGGGCATGGTGAGCGGTTAGGTGAAGTCCTGGCAGTAGGCCCGGGAGTGACCTAGCGTTGGCCGGCCAAGTCGGTGGAGCAGTAGGGAAGATTCACATGGTGGAGTTCTGGATCGGGCCGCGCCGGTACAAGTCGAAGGCGGCGGCAGGCGAGGCGGTCCGTGAGGTGCTGTACCGGTACACCATCGGCGAGACAGTCGGCCAAGAGGAAGACGAGCTGCTGCTACGGGACCTGCTCAACCTGCGCCGGGATGCGGACGCCAAGATCGGTCCGGGGATCGAGTCGTTCCGGGTCGTCCCAACGCAGCTCGGCTCTCATCAGGGGTTCGAGGCGGTCCGAATCGACGCGACAGCCATCGACTTCTCGTACCAGAAGTGCCTGAACCCTCGGACGTACCCGCAGCGCGTCATCGACGCCCTGGGGGTGGAGGCCAAGGACCTGCGGAGTGCCTACTTTTACAACAGGCAGAAGGAGGGCACCTTCGTGTCGGACCTGTCCGGTGCAGCCCTGAGCACCGACGCCACCGATGTCAGCTACTTCAAGGGGCCTTCGCTTGCCAGCATGGCCGCCGACTTCGCCGATGCGGCCGGCGGCTGGGACGCCATCAAGCTGACCCCGTCGACCGATCCGGGCCTGGCGGTGCTTGTGGACCGAGAACTGGCCGCCCGCTGGTGCGAGTCACCAGAAGCACGCTGTGCTCGGCCTGCTGTCCCGCGTGGAGAACCAGCGTCGACCTCGCGGGTGACCCCCGGCAAGCACCAAGGCCCCGTCGGCCGAGCATGGGTCTGGATGAGTCCGACGGGGCCCATGCAGGCTCCTGGCTACACTACGGACGCTTCGGGATCAGGTCCGACCGGGCCACCCGCCTCCCTGCGGAGTTCGCCCTTCAGCCATCGGCTCATGACACCGACGGCCACGCCGGCGTCGTTGGCCAGCTCGGTGATCGTCGGCTGCTTACCTTCCGGGCGGCGGTAGCGAATCCGCGCGTTCCTGATCAGCTCGTCCGGGTAACGCCGGCCCATATGGTGCTTCTCACCGAGCGGCATCGTGCCGTGGAGCTTCTTGTCCGCCATGTTCTCGGTCTGCGTACCGATTCTCACGTGCGCCGGGTTCGCGCAGTCGTTGCGGTGGTCGCCCGTCGCGCATTGGTGGTTGAGTTGCTTGCCTTTGATGTCGGCGAGCGTCAGCCCGTGCTCGATCACATAGGCAATCCGGTGGGCCGGAGGCGTGGTCTGGCCGTCGAACCGCATGAACCCGTAGCCGAACCTGTTGCGCGGCTTACCGATCCACGGCCAGCATTCGTCAGGGCCGCGGCGGGCCACTTGGACCCAGAACTCCGCGATCCTGGCCTCGCGCTCGAGAAGCGCCAGGTCGATCTCCTCGGGGATACTCCAACCGGCCGGAGGAGGCACTTCGGGGTCGTCGACCACACGAGGGACGGTCGGACCGTCCATGCGGCCTTCCCACCGGGCGCGTGCCTGGTCGCGGTTGTTCTCGGCGAGATTTCCAGGACGCAGATGCGCGGGGTTGCAGCACGGCTTGTTGTCGCACAGGTGCCGCAGCAGCAGATTCGGCGGGGCCTCGCGGAGCCTGCGGGCCAGGGTGTAGGCCACGACGTGGGCCGACGGCGAGCCGACGAGGTTCGCGCCGGAGGGGGCCCACCCGTAGCCCTTGCGGGTCGTTCCGGTCCATTCCCAACACTCGTCAGGCCCTCGCCGGGCGATCTGCGACCAGACCTGGGCCTCGCGGAACCGTCGACGCTCCGGCGTCTCCGCCAGGCCGTACAGGACCCCGCCGTCGGTTACCCGCTAGCCGGCAGTTCCGTGAAGGTGCCTGTAGGTCTTGCCGTTCACGAGCTGGTTGATCCGGGACAGGGTGGCACCCAGCCTCTCGGCTATCTGAGTTTGGGTCATCGTCCTGGCCCGGTATTGCTCCAGCGCCCAGAGCGCCTGCTCATCGGTGAGGAACCTTCTCATGGCCGGACCGTACCGGGCCCCGCCGACATCAATCGGATCGCACTGACGAACACTCATCACGCTGGGTGTGTACGGGACTTGGATTCATCGTTGGGCATGCGCCCATATGATGACGACGCGCGCCAGCGCCATCCCTACGCACCGTTGCCACTGTGGCACTCGAAGCGCGCCGATTGCCCACGCAACACCGACAGAAACAGTGCCCATCGGGTGTGGAATCTCGCGTTCCCGCAGGGGCCAGTGCCCATCGAAGCGCGCTCCCTACACCCCACCAGCGGGACGCGACGACCACGGCCGGCGTCGAACCCGCCTGACCACCCACCGATACGGAGCAGCCGATGCCCACCTGGGACGAGATGTGTTCAGCAGCCGAGGAGGTGCGCGCCCGCTACGACGACATCAACCAACACGAACTGGGCCGCATCTGGGACCTGACGGACTTCGTCCTCGGCTTCACCGGCGACGTGGGCGACCTCGCGAAGCTGGTCATGGCCCACCAGGGCCACCGCGCCGATCTGGCCGCCGATGCCGGGAGGATCGGTCACGAGCTGTCCGACTGCTTGTTCTCGCTGATCGTCATCGCCAAGGAGTCCGGCGTCGACCTCGGCGACCGGTTCACCACCGACATGGCGGCCCTCGCCACCCGCCTTCGCCCCGCAACGGGCCCGGAGCCCGCCACCGGGGCACGCGTCGAAACGCCGTCGGCCCCGACAACGGCCACGGTCGGGGCAGGCGGTCGCGGCGGGGCGGCGGCCCGGACCTTCAAGGTCGAGCCGACCGGTCCCGAGGTGTAGGGCCGGGCAGGACCACACCCTCTCCCGGCGTGCCGGGAGAGGGTGGCTGCGCCTGGTCTGCGCACCGCGCGGCCGTGGTGGTGGGTCAGTCGGTGGTTCGGAGGCCGGTTGCGGTTTCCGTGTCGGGCCGGACGGGGTGCGGCCGGGCGGGCGGTGCGGTGTCGTCGCGGCTTTCCACGAGGACGGCCGGTTCGAGGGGAGAGGCGATCTCCTGGGGCTTGCTGTGGGACGCCCAGTCGCGGATGCCGATGACGACCATGACGAAGAAGATCGCGTAGACTATTCCGGAGAAGTAGAGCTCGGAGTGGATGGCGAGGGGGACGCCGACGAGGTCCACGGCGAGCCAGACGAACCAGAATTCGACGTACCGGCGGGCCTGGCTGTACATGGCCAGGATCGAGCCGACGAAGATCCAGGCGTCCGCGAGGACCATCCACCAGGGTGCGCCGGGGTAGAAGGAGGCGTCCGCCGTCTTGAGCAGGGCGCCGAAGGCGAGACTTCCGGCGGCCATGACGGCGATCAGTGCGACGCGCTGGCCCCATGGCGCCCAGCGGACGTTGATGGTGCCTTCCTTGTCTCTGCTGCGGCGCCATGTCGCCCAGCCCCAGGACGCCGACGCTATGATCACGATCTGCCGGGCGGCGTTGCCTCCGAGGTGGACGTTGATGCTCGCGATCAGCAGCAGGACCGAGCCGAGGATCTGCACCGGCCAGGCCACGAGCGAGCGCCGCAGGGCCAGCCAGACGGTCGCGAGCGCCAGGATGTTGCCCAGGAAGTCGGACCAGTAGACGGGGACGCCGAAGAAGCTGCACTGCTCGTTCAGCCACTGGAATACGCTCATTACTCACGCCTTTGTTCGTTCGGAGCGAGGTGGGGGGTGTGCTGCGGGACCGGACCGGACCGGTCGTGGCGCGCGAAAGCCGGCTGGGGGGCGGCGGTGGGCGTGGGGGTGCGCGCCGGGTGTGTGTGCGGGGTGGGAAGAGGGTCAGGCGGTCGCGGTGTCAGCGGTGTCAGCGAACGCGTTGAGCGCGTGGGCCAGGACGCGCCGCCCGCGTTCCGAGGCGAGGAACTCCTCGGAACGCAGGACGTCCTGCCGGGCGGCGCGCACCAGATCGTCGGGCGAGGCGAACTTCACCGTGGCCCGGATCCGGGCCACGAACCACAGTCCGACGCGCTCGTCGTAGAGGTCGTCCGACGTGTCGTGGCAGTACACCTCGGTGTGGATCTCCGCCGTGTCGCAGAAGGTGGGGTTGGAGCCGACGCTGATCGTCGCGCGGTGCAGGGCGCCGGTGGGGTGGCGCACGACCCAGCCGCTGTAGACCGCGGGCGGTGGGACCGGCGAGCCGGGGTCGGGCGCGATGTTCGCGGTGGGGAAGCCGAGCCCGCGGCCCCGGCCGGCGCCGTGCACCACCGTGCCCGTGAGGTGCGCGAGGACGGCCGGGGCGTCACGCATGGGGGGTGAGCTCCCGGAACTGGCTGGTGTGGAAGACGAGCGGCTCCACACCGGGGAACAGCTCGGCCGTCATCAGCTCCATGAGCACGATCTCGTGGTCGCCGCCGTCGTAGGTGGCGCTCACCCGGGCCGTCAGCCACAGTGCGGCGTCGTCGATCACGACGGCGCCCTCGGGCGTCGCCCTCCACGCGACGCCGTCGAAGCGGTCGGCCTCGCGGGAGGCCAGGCGCCGGCACAGCGCGCCCTGGCCGCGGCTGAGCACGCTCAGTCCGAGGACGGGCGCCTGCGCCAAGCGCGGCCAGGTGGTCGAGGTCCGGGCCACGCTCACCGCGGCCATGGGCGGTTGCAGCGAGATCGAGACGAACGAGCTCGCAGCGAACCCGGTCGGTTCGCTCCCGCGCAGCGCGCCGATCGCGACGACGCCGGTCGGGTAGGCCCCGAACGCCTGGCGCAGCGTCGCCGGGTCGAGTTCCTCCGTCGGCGCGGTGGGCCGGGGCGGGTGGTGGGCGGACGTGGCCATGGTCTTCGCCGTCCTCTCGTCTCGGGTGGGGTTTCTCAGTGCCGGTGCCGTGCCGCGGGGTGGCTGTCCGGCAGCGCGCGGTCGGACGCCCCGGTGAGCCGTTCGCGCAGGCTCTCGCCCGGGGTGTACTCCCCCCGGAACACTCCGCGTGCCCGCAGGATCGGCAGGACCGACTCGACGAAGTCCGTCGTGGAGGTCGGCTGGACGGTCGGGGAGAGCAGGAACCCGTCGAGGTCGGCGCCTTCCGCGAGCGCGCAGATCTCGTCGGCGATCTCCTCGGCCGTGCCGACGACGGGCCGCGCCCCGACGCCGTGGGTGTGCCAGTCGGCGAGGACGTCACCGACCGTCTTGCCGGCGAAGCGGGCCACCTGGGTCTGCGACAGCTCGGTGGACAGGTCCGCCATGGGCGTGTGGGGCGGGTAGGAGGAGAGGTCGAGCCCGGTGAACATGGCGTAGCTGGCGACGGTCACCTCGGACCGCTGGGCGTCGAGGATGCGCTGGTAGCGGCGCTGGGCGTCGGAGGTCGTCGCGCCGACGACGCACGAGAACGCCGACATCACCTTCACGTCGTCGGCACGGCGGCCCGCCCTGACGGCCTCCTCGCGGATGGAGGCGGTGTGCCCGGCGAGCTGTTCGACCGAGCCGCTTCCCACGAACATGCACTCGCCGTGCCGGCCTCCGACGCGGCGGCCGGCGGGCGAGGCCCCGGCCTGGAACAGCACGGGCGTGCCCTGGGGGGAGCGCGCGGTGTTGCCGTATCCCTGCGAGCGGAAGAAGGGGCCCTCGTGGGTGACGAGGTGCACCTTGGCGGGGTCGGCGAACCTTCCGTCCTTGTCCTTCTCCAGCGCGTCGGGCTCCCAGGCCCCCTCCCAGTACTTGTAGACGAGGTCGAGGAAGTCCTCGGCCATCCGGTAGCGGTCGTCGTGCGCGACCATCTCCATGCCGAAGGCCTTGACCGCGGTGTCGGCGGTGCCGGTGGTCACGACGTTCCAGCCGATCCGGCCGCCGGAGAGCTGGTCGAGGGTGGCCAGGCGGCGCGCGAACGCGTAGGGGGGTTCCACGAGGACGGAGCCCGTGATGACCAGGCCCAGGTCGGTGGTGGTGGACAGGAGCGCGGCGGCCACGACCATCGGGTCGAGCCGCGGGAGGTCGAGGGTCTCCTCCGTGGCGATGGGCGGGCGGACTCCGTCGATCTCGGACCAGCCCCAGGCGTCGGCGAGGAACAGGAAGTCCAGTTTGGCGTCCTCGCAGACCGCGGCGAGTTCGCGCCAGTACCCGAGGGTGTCGAAGAGGTGTCGCCGGCTGTCGGGGTGGCGCCAGGTGGCGGTGCCGCTCGCGTTGGTCTGCGCGTTCTCGAACAGGCCGAGCTTGAGGTTCCTCATGGGTGGTTCTCCGTTGTGCTGGTGGGGGCCCTGCGGGGTGTCAGGAAGCGGTGGGGGCCTTGGGGGTTTTGTCAGGGTGCCGGGCGGTGGGGGCCCTGCGGGTCGGGAAGGGTTCTGCGGGGGTCAGGAAGCGGTGGGGTCCGCGGGTGTGTCGAGCTGGGCCGCGTAGGGCATGGCGGCCTGCGCGCCCAGGCCGGTGACGGCGTGGGAGGCCGCGCGGACGGCGCGTTCGGCCGCGGCGGCGAGGCCCGCGCCGCGGGCGAGGGCGTCCGCGAGGGCGCCGCAGAAGGTGTCGCCGGCGCCGACGGTGTCGACGGCGGCCACCAGCGGGGCGGGGATGTGCGTGGCGCCGGCGCGGTCCGCCTGCTTCAGCAGGGCCCCGTCCGCCCCGAGGGTGACCACGACGGCCCGGCACGGGAGCGCGGCGCCCTCCAGCAGGTCCCGCGCGCCGTCGAGGGTGGCGGGCCGCTCGGTGCCCAGGAGCGAGGCCAGTTCGCCGAGGTTGGGGACGAGGACGTCGACGGCGGCCAGAACCCGTGCGTCGACGGGTCGGGCGGGGGCGGGGTTGAGGACGACGATCCCGCCCTGTTCGCGGGCCCGCAGGACCGCCTGGTCGACCACGTCGGAGGGGATCTCGTTCTGGACGAGGACGACCTCCCCCGCCGACCGGACGAGCCGCGGCGGCAGGTCCTCCACCCCGAGGCCGGCGTTGGCCCCCGGGTTCACGACGATGGTGTTCTCGCCGGCGTCGTCGACGACCACCGCCGCGATCCCGGTCGTCGTGTGTGGGTCCGACCGCACGGCTTCGACGTCCACGCCCTCGGAGGCGAGCGCCCCGAGGATGGCGGAGGCGTCCGCGCCGACCCTGGCGACCAGCCGCACCCGCGATCCGAGGCGGGCGGCCGCGACGGCCTGGTTGGCCCCCTTGCCGCCCGCGCCCTCCACGAAGCGCCGCGCGAGCACGGTCTCGCCAGGCCTTGGCAGGTCCCTGACGGTCAGGACGAAGTCGCGGTTCACTGAACCGACAACGGTGATGGACGGCATTGAACGCTCCTTGGGAGATCGATCTCCCACATGCTGGACCAGCACTCACACGCCGTCAAGTACCCTCATCCTGCACATCCCGCCCCGCACGGCCGCCCCACCGCCGTGGCGCACCCGCCCACCGACCGCGAAGGACACCCACGTGACAGCGCCCCGACTCCTCGACGTGGCCGAGGCCGCCGGCGTCTCCCGCGCCACGGCCTCACGTGTCCTCGCCGGCACGCCCCGCAACGTCGACCCCGAGCTCGCGCGCCGCGTCGAGGAGGCCGCACGGCGGCTCGGCTACCGGACCAACCACTCCGCCCGGGCGCTGCGCACCGGCACCACCGGCACCGTCGGCGTGGTCGTCCCCACGCTCGCCAACCCCTACTTCGTCCAGCTCGCCGACGCCATCGCCCAACAGGTCCGCGCCGCCGGTGGGCAGTTGGTGGTCTCCGACGCCGCCAACGACACCGCCGTCGAGGCCGAGCAGATCGAGACCCTGCTCGACGGCCGCGTCGACGGCCTGCTCGTCGTCCCCGTCTCCGCCGGCGCGTCCGGCCCCGCCGTCCGGGCCGCCGCCAGACGCGCCCCCGTCGTCCTCTTCGACCGCTGGGCCACCGACTCCGGCACCGTCGCCGTCACCCTCGACAACACCGCCGCGATGCGGCTGCTCCTCGACCACCTCGAAGGCCTCGACCGTCACCGGATCGCCCTGGTCGCCGCCGACCAGGCGTCCTCCTCCGGCGCGGAACGCCTCGCCGCCTTCACCGAGGCCCGCGGGGCCGACGCCACCACCGTCCTGCTGCCCAGCTTCACCACCGACGCCGGCCGCACCGCGGGCCGCCGCATCGCCGAACAGCACACCCGGATCGACGCCGTCGTCTGCGGCGCGGACGTCCTCGCGGTGGGACTGGTCAGCACGCTGCAGCGCTCGGCGGTCTCCGTGCCCGGACAGATCGCCGTCACCGGCTTCGACGACACCGAGATACTCGAACTTCTCGACCCGCCCATCACCTCCATCCGCCACCCGCTGGCCGCCATGGCCGAGCGCGCGCTGACGCTCCTTCAGGCACCTGGCCGTGAAAGGGCCGAACGGGTCGAGCGGTTCCCTCCCCGGCTCGTCGTCCGCGCCTCCACCGACGGATAGCCCCGAGAGGGGCGGCAAGCCCGGCGGTGCGGGATCTGACGGGCTGCCACCTGACGGGTGGGAAAATCTGACGCGCGGAAACCTGACGGGCGGCCGCCTCGCCCCGGCCCTCGCCGCGCGTCGTCCGGACCGGCATCCGGATGCCACGCATGAACGCGATCACGGAACGCCGGGTGCGATCCTGCCGAACCGGGCTGTTCGACCGCACCCTCATCCGGAACCGGGCCCACCTGCTCCACGCACCGCGCGAGTACGAGCAGTTCCACACGCGCCGGCCGGGCCGCGGCCCACGCCGAACGGTGGTCCGGCCACGCGCCGGTGACGGTGACGGCCACCCGGGTATGTCACCCGGTGGGCGCCGAGGTGGTCCGGAAGCGGTTGATCGCGTCGATGTGCCGGGCGCGCAGGTCGTGGTCGCGGATGCCCATGCCTTCGTGGGGGGCGAGGCAGAGGACGCCGACCTTGCCCTGGTGGAGGTTGCGGTGGACGTCGTAGGCGGCCTGTCCGGTCTCGTTCAGGGGGTAGGTCCTGGAGAGGGTGGGGTGGATCCTGCCCTTGGCGATCAGGCGGTTGGCCTCCCAGGCCTCGCGGTAGTTGGCGAAGTGCGAGCCGACGATGCGCTTGAGTGACATCCACAGGTAGCGGTTGTCGTATTCGTGGTTGTAGCCGCTGGTGGAGGCGCAGGTGACGATGGTGCCGCCCTTGCGGGTGACGTAGACGCTCGCGCCGAAGGTCTCGCGGCCGGGGTGCTCGAAGACGATGTCCACGTCCTCGCCGCCGGTCAGTTCGCGGATCCGCCCGCCGAGGCGCTTCCATTCGCGGCGGTCCTGGGTGTGCTCGTCCTTCCAGAACCGGTAGCCCTCGGCGGAGCGGTCGATGACCGCCTCGGCGCCCATCGCCCGGCAGATGTCGGCCTTCTGTCCACTGGAGACGACGCAGATGGGGTTGGCGCCGCCGGCGAGGGCGAGCTGGGTGGCGTAGGAGCCGAGGCCGCCGCTGGCACCCCAGATCAGCACGTTGTCGCCCTGCTTCAGGCCCGCGCCGTTGCGGGAGACCAGCTGGCGGTAGGCGGTGGAGTTGACCAGGCCGGGGGCGGCGGCCTCCTCCCAGCTGAGGTGCCTGGGCTTGGGCATCAGCTGGTTGGACTTCACCAGGGCGATTTCGGCGAGGCCGCCGAAGTTGGTCTCGAAGCCCCAGATGCGCTGTTCGGGGTCGAGCATGGTGTCGTTGTGGCCTTCGGAGGATTCGAGTTCCACGGACAGGCAGTGGGCGACGACTTCGTCGCCGGGGTGCCAGGCGTTGACGCCGGGGCCGGTCCGCAGGACGACGCCGGCCAGGTCGGAGCCGATGACGTGGTAGGGCAGGTCGTGGCGCTTGGCGAGGGGGGAGAGTCTGCCGTAGCGCTCCAGGAAGCCGAAGGTGGGCAGCGGCTCGAAGATCGAGCTCCAGACGGTGTTGTAGTTCACAGCACTGGCCATGACGGCGACCAGCGCCTCGCCGGGGCCGAGTTCGGGGACCGGCACCTGCTCGATGTGGAGGGACTTGCGCGGGTCCTTGTCCCGGCTCTCCATACCGGCGAACATCTCCGCGTCCTGCTTGTGGACCGTGACGGCCCGGTAGGACTCGGGGAGCGGCAAGGCGGCGAAGTCCCGCCGAGTGGCCTCGCCGGAAACGACGGCGCTCACGATGGCTTCCACGTCAATCACCTCACGTCGGTTTGCTACTGCGACAGTTGTCTGGTGGTCGGGGCGGCTGAAGCCTTCGCCGGACGAGCCGACGGCGCCGGAAGGATGCGGCGGGGAACGGTACGCGGGCGACGGGGACGCTTCCACTCACGGGACGCCCGGCGCCCGCTCGATATCGGCGACCAGCTCGCCCCGTCGCCGGCCACGAGCAGCCAGTCCCGGTCGGATTCCGGGCGCAGCTTCTCGACAATGTCCCGGTTTTCGGGATAGGCGACGTGCAGGTCGCTTATCCCCGGCAGCTGGCCGTGGTTCATCGGCCGGCGCAGTGAACGGTGCGGGTGCGGCCGTCCCGCATAAGCGGGTGAAAAAGTGTCACAGCAGTGAAGTATCGCGGCGGCGACTGTCGTGCATACCCCTATCTTCGCCCGCCGACACCCCTATCTTCCCCGGTGTCGGAACCCCTATCCTCCCTGGTGATCGGGCGTTGTCCGCAGCATTGATCACTGTCCTCATCGCTCGGGTACCATCCCCCCCAACTGCCGCCAGCCATACGGGACCCGGCCGTCGGCAATCTGACCAAGGATTCGGAGTGTTGAGCATGCTGACCGGCAGAGGAGAGCAACTTGCCAAGCTTGTGGATGAATTCTCCCGCTGCCTCTCCGGCAATGCAGGCGTTGTGGTTCTCCAAGGGCCGGCCGGATTCGGCAAGACAGCAATCCTAGCGAAATTCGCACGGCAGTTGGAGCAGCACCGGGCCGTGGTTCTCCGTATCACCGGAAACCCCGGGGAGCGGGAGGTTCCGCTGGCGGCCCTGCGCCAGCTGCTCCACGACCCCGCGCTGCCGGCCCCGGAGCACGCGCCGCTGCGGGCGGCACTGGGCGTGCGGACCCCCGCCGGTGCCGCCGCCCCCGACGCTACCGCAACGGCCGAAACGCCGTCCGGCGAACGCGCCTTCTGCCTGGCCCTCCACAACCTCGCGGCCCGCGTGCCCGTGGTGGTCCTGGTGGACGACGCGCAGCACGTCGACGCGCCGACGCTGCGCCACCTGCTGGCCACCGCACGCTCCGTACGCACCGACCCGCTGCTGCTCGTCCTGACCGAGACCGCCCACGAGCGGCACCGCGACCCGGCGTTGCGCACCCTCTTCCTTCAGCACCCGAACCTGCTCCGGCTCTTCCTGCGCCCACTTCGCCCGAATGACGTCGCCGAGGTGCTCGGCGAGACGTTCGGGGCGGCCGAGGCGCACCATCGCGCCCCGTCCTGGCACACCGTCAGCGGCGGTAATCCGCTCCTTCTCAGGGCCTTACTGGAGGATCATCACACCGCCGCCGCGCAGGGGCGCGCCCCGACGCCGGCCGAGCCCCAGGTCGGTGAAGCCTTCATCGCCGCGGTGCGCAGCATTCTGAGACGCTCCGACCCGATCGCCGAGGACCTGGTGAAGGGGCTGTCGGTGCTCGGCCGCGCGGCGTCGCCCGAGCTGCTGAGCCTCATGCTGGACGTCAGCCGCGGCACCGTGACCCGCGGCGTACAGGCGCTGAACGCGATCGGGCTGATGGACGGCTGCGCGCTGCGCCACCCGCTGGTGCAGACGACACTGCTCGACGAGTTGGCGCCGCAAGGACGCGCCGCCCTGCACCGGCGTGCGGCCGAACAGCTGCGCCGCGCCGGTGGCAGCGGCCTCACCGTCGCCGAACACCTGCTGGCCGCCGGGTCTTCGACCTCGTTCGAGCCGTGGGCCGTCGATGTCCTGCGGTGCGCGGCCGAGCACGTGCTCGCCGGCGACGTGCCCCTGGCCGTGAGGTACCTGGAACTCGCCTGCGCCGCCTGCGCCGACCCGGCACAGCGCGTCGAGATCCGGCTCAGGCTCGCGGCCGTCCTGCTGCGGCTGGACCCCTCCGCGGTCGAAACCCATCTCATGGAGCCCCTCGCCCTGCTGGACAGCGACCGGCTTCCCGAGTCCTGCGCCGGTCCGCTGGCCCGGCTGCTGCTCGCGCTGGGGCGGGTCGAGGAGGCGCGACGGACGCTGCACCACTTCGGCGGCGCGGGAAAGGACGATCCCGGCACGGCGGACGTGCGCGGGATCCTCGACACCGCACTGATCGGTTCGACGCCGACGACGCCGGCCTGCGGTTCCGCCGCGCCGGCCGTGACACTGCCCGGCCCCACCCCGGCGCGCCCGGTCCGCAACGAGCCGACCGCCCTCGTCGCCGAGGGCTCACTGCAGCTACTGGCGCTCACCGAGGCGACGTTCGAGCCCGCCGTGACCGCCCTGTCCGCCCTGGCCCGGGGCAACCGCTGCGCGGCCGAGATCGAGGCGCGGTGGCAGCTGCTGACCGGCGAGGCCCGGGGATGGCAGACACCGGGCTGGCGGACCATACTCGCCATGATCCGCGGCGAGATCTCCCTGTCACAGGGCAACCTGCACAAGGCGGTGGAGTACGCCGCCGACTCCCTGGAGGGGGTCACGGAGGAGATCGGCAGCGTCTTCGCCGCAGGAGCGATCGCCACCCAGATCCTCGCCTACACGGCCATGGGACGGCTGAACGCGGCGGCCCGCCAGCTCAGCCGCCCGGTCCGCGACAGCGTGTTCCGGAGCGTCTACGGGCTGAAGTACCTGCGAGCCCGGGGACACTACTACCTGGCGACGGGCCGGGCGCACGCCGCACTCGGCGAGTTCCTCACGGCGGGGCGGCTCGCCAAGCAGTGGCACGTCAACCAGCCCGTGCTGCTGCCCTGGAACATGGACGCCGCGGAGGCATGGCTGCGCATCGGCGAGCGCGAGCCCGCCGAGCGCCTGATCAGACGCCAGCTCGACGAGACCGGCAGCTCCCGTATCCGGGGAACCGCGCTGCGGCTGCACGCGGGGCTCGGCGAACCCGCGCTGCGTCCCCGGACACTGACCCTGGCGGTGGCGGAACTGGAGAGGTCCGGCGACCGGCTGGAACTGGCCCGCGCCCTGGCCGACCTCGGCCGGGCGCACCGGGCCCTGGGCGAGTTCAGCAGGGCCGGCGCGATCACGGACCAGGCCTGGCGGCTGGCCAAGGAGTGCGGGGCCGACGCCCTGTGCGAAGCCATTCGGCCGGGCCGGCTGAAGGCGCATGAGCAGTCCCGGGCGGACGACAACGAGTCCAGCCCCATCTCCAGACTCAGCGATTCGGAAATTCGGGTGGCCGCCCTCGCGGCACGGGGCTCCACGAACCGTGAGATCGCGGCCGAGCTGTACATCACCGTGAGCACCGTCGAGCAGCACCTCACCCGCGTGTACCGAAAGCTCAACATCCGTGGGCGGCGGCAGCTCGTGATGGACCTCGGCATGGACCGCCTCCCCATGGCATCCGGAATCGCCTGACGGAACCGGCCGGACACGGATGGTGACGACCTGTCGGGAGCGGGCCGGAAGGGACCATTCGACGACACATGGAGAACCGTGACCGGCGGGGACCCCTGCGGAAGCCCCTGAACTGCCAGGAATGCCGTAGGGGGTGGCATTCGAGAAATTAGGGGTTGGTCCCCCTGACCGTGCGCGATAGCCTCCCACCAGCTCCAGCTGCCCAATTCTGCTTCCGCATTTGATTTTTCTGTGGAGAGGCAATCCGAGTCGCGATGTCTGGGAACACCGAGATGCACAACGATCCGATCGCCGTTGTCGGACTGGCCTGCCGCCTTCCGCGCGTGACCACCCCGGACGAATTCTGGGCACTTCTCCGTGATGGCACCGACGCCATTACCGGAATACCCGAGAACCGTTCCGGGGCCACCGGACCCGGCCGGGAAACCGGCCGGGGCGGATTCATCGAGCAGATCGACCGGTTCGACCCGGCATTCTTCGGCATATCGCCGCGGGAAGCCGCGGCCATGGATCCGCAGCAGCGCCTCGTGCTCGAACTCGGCTGGGAGGTACTGGAGGACGCGGGCGCCCTCCCGTCCTCCCTGGCAGGCAGCCGCACCGGCGTGTTCGTCGGCGCCATCGCGGACGACTACGCGGCCCTCCAGCACCAGCGGGGCCTGCCGGCCCTCACCCAGCACTCGCTGACCGGACTGCAGCGCGGCATCATCGCCAACCGCGTCTCCTACACCCTCGGACTGCGCGGCCCCAGCATGGTCGTGGACACGGGCCAGTCCTCGTCACTGGTCGCCGTCCACATGGCCTGCGACAGCCTGCGGCGCGGAGAGTCGCACATCGCGCTGGCCGGCGGCGTCAACCTCAACATCGCCCCCGAGAGCTTCGTCGGCGCGTCGAGGTTCGGAGCCCTCTCGCCCGACGGCCGGTGCTACACCTTCGACGCCCGGGCCAACGGCTACGTCCGGGGCGAGGGCGGCGCCCTCGTGGTCCTGAAGCCGCTCTCCCGGGCGGTCGCCGACGGCGACCGGGTCTACTGCCTGATCCACGGCTCCGCGACGAACAACGACGGCGGCGGCCTCAGCCTGACCACGCCCGACCGGGCCGGGCAGGAGGAAGTGCTGCGCGAGGCCTACCGGCTCTCCGGGGTCGACCCCGCCGAGGTGCAGTACGTGGAGCTGCACGGCACCGGCACCAAGGTCGGTGACCCGGTCGAGGCGGCGGCCCTCGGAGCGGTACTGGGCGCGGCCCGGTCCGCCGACGCCCCGCTGCGGGTCGGCTCCGCCAAGACCAACGTCGGCCACCTGGAAGGCGCGGCCGGCATCACCGGCCTGCTGAAAGCCGTCCTTTCCCTGCGCCACCGGGAACTCCCGCCCAGCCTCAACTTCGAGACGCCCAACCCCGCCATCGCGCTCGACGCGTTGAACCTCCGCGTCCAGACCGAGCTCGAAGCGTGGACCCGCCCCGACGACGGACCCCTGATCGCCGGCGTCAGCTCGTTCGGCATGGGTGGCAGCAACTGCCACATGGTGCTGTCGAGTTGGTCGGGGACGGCGCGGCCCTCGGCCACGTCGCCGGCTGCGCCCGGGGGCACTGGTTCCGTGGTGCCGTGGGTGGTGTCGGGCAAGTCCCCGGCCGCACTGCGCGCCCAGGCCGCGCGGCTGCGTGAGCAGGTGGCGGCGTCGCCGGAACTGTCACCCGTGGACGTGGGCTTCTCGCTCGCGACCGCCCGCACCGCGTTCGAGTACCGCGCCGCCGTGACCGGACGCGACACCGGTGAACTGGCCATCGCCCTGGAGGCGTTGGCCACCGGTGACACCACCGGTACGCAGGCGACCGACACCCCGACCGCGTTCATGTTCACCGGCCAGGGTGCGCAGCGGGTCGGTATGGGTCGGGAGTTGTATGGGGTGTTCCCGGTGTTCGCGGCGGCGTTCGACGAGGTGTGTGCGGTGGTGGACGGGTTTGTGGACCGTCCGCTGCGTGAGGTCGTCTTCGCGGATCCGTCCGACCCTGCGGCGGCGCTCCTGGAGGGCACCGCGTATACGCAGGTGGCGCTGTTCGCCGTCGAAGTGGCGCTGTTCCGCCTGGTCGAGTCCTGGGGCGTGCGGGCGGACTTCCTGGTCGGACACTCCGTCGGCGAACTCGCGGCAGCCCACGTCGCCGGGATCTGGTCCCTCACCGACGCCTGTGCTTTGGTCGCCGCCCGAGGCCGCCTGATGCAAGCCCTCCCCACAGGCGGGGCGATGGTGTCGGTCGTGGCCCCGGAAGAGGACGTGCTGCCGTTCCTCGCCGGCTTTGAGGGCCGGGTGGCGGTCGCCGCCGTCAACGGCCCCACCTCCACCGTCCTGTCCGGGGACGAGGACACCGTCCTCGATGTCGTGGCCGCCGGCGGCTGGAAGTCCACCCGGCTGCGCGTCAGCCACGCCTTCCACTCCCCCCGCATGGAACCGATGCTGGAAGAGTTCCAGCACATCGCCGAGGGGCTCACCTACCACGAGCCGCGCATCCCCCTGGTGTCGAACGTGACCGGCGACATCGCCTCGCCCGAGCTGGTCTGCTCGCCCGAGTACTGGGTACGTCACGTCCGTGAATCGGTGCGGTTCCACGACGGCATGACGGCCCTGAGCACTCGTGGAGTGACCCGCTTCATCGAGCTCGGCCCCGCCGGAGTCCTCACCGCCATGGGCCAGTCCTGCCTCCAGGACGGACAGTTCGTCCCCCTCCTGCGCAAGGACCGCCCCGAAGAGGAAACCGCCGTCACCGCCCTGGCCCGCATGCACACCCTCGGCCTCACCATCGACTGGAACGCCTACTTCACCGGACACAACCCCCACCAGGTCGACCTGCCCACCTACGCCTTCCAACGCGACCGCTACTGGCTCGACGCACCGGTCCCCGAGCTCGACGCCGCCGGCACCGAGGAGCCGTCCACCTGGCGGGACCACCTGGCCGCCCTGCCCGACGAGGCCGAGCGGCAGCAGGCCGTCGAGGAACTCGTCCGCAAGCATGCCGCGTTCGTCCTCGGCCACACCACGCCCGAAGCGATCGACACGGACCGGGCGTTCAAGGAACTGGGCTTCGACTCGCTCACCGCGGTCGAACTGCGCAATCAGCTGAACGCCGCCACCGGACTGCGACTGCCCGGCACGATTCTCTTCGACCACCCCACACCCGCGGCCCTGGCCCACCACATCCGTTCGTCCGCCGTGGATGCCGTGGACGCCGCAGACCTCGGCGCGCAGGACCGCAACGCCGCCCTCCCCGCGTCGTCCCGGCCGCCGACCGCCGCCGATGGCGACCACGACCCGATCGCCATCGTCGCGATGAGCTGCCGGCTCCCGGGAGGCGTACGGACCCCCGAAGACCTGTGGGACGTGGTCGCCGCCGGCCGGGACGCCGTGTCGGGATTCCCCACCGAGCGCGGCTGGGACCTGGCGGACCTGTACGACCCCGACCCGTCGAAGCAGGGCAAGAGCTACGTCCGGGAAGGCGGATTCCTCCACGAGGCGGGCTGGTTCGACCCGGCCTTCTTCGGCATCAGCCCCCGTGAGGCACAGGCCATGGACCCCCAGCAGCGCCTGCTGCTGGAAACCTCCTGGGAGGCCCTGGAGCGCGCGGGTGTCCGGCCCGCGTCGCTGAAGGGCAGCCGCTGCGGGGTGTTCGTCGGCGCCATGCCCCAGGACTACGGGCCCCGCATGGAGGAGCCGGCCGAGGGGTACGAGGGCTACCTGCTGACCGGCAGCACCACCAGCGTCATCTCCGGCCGGATCTCCTACACCCTCGGTCTCGAAGGCCCCGCCGTCTCGGTGGACACCGCTTGCTCGGCTTCCCTGACGGCCATCCACCTGGCGGTACAGTCGCTGCGCCGCGACGAGTGCTCCCTGGCGCTGGCCGGCGGTGTCACCGTGATGTCCAGCCCCGGCATCTTCGTCGAGCTCAGCCGGCAGAAGGCGCTCTCCGCCGACGGCCGCTGCAAGGCGTTCTCCGCGCGGGCGGACGGCACCGGCTGGGGCGAGGGCGTCGGCATGCTCCTGCTGGAACGGCTGTCCGACGCCCGGCGCAACGGCCACCAGGTGCTCGCCGTGATCCGCGGCAGCGCCGTCAACCAGGACGGCGCGAGCAACGGACTGACCGCCCCGCACGGCCCTTCGCAGCAGCGGGTGATCCGGGCGGCGCTCACCGACGCGGGCCTGTCCGCCCGGGACGTGGACGCCGTCGAGGCGCACGGAACGGGCACCGCCCTCGGCGACCCGATCGAGGCCGGGGCGCTGCTCGCCACCTACGGCCAGGACCGGACGGACGGACGGCCCCTCTGGCTCGGCTCGCTGAAGTCCAACTTCGCCCACCCCCAGGCGGCGGCCGGTGTGGCCGGCGTCATCAAGATGGTGATGGCCATCCGCCACGGCCTGCTGCCGCAGACCCTGCACGTCGACGAGCCGTCTCCGCACGTGGACTGGGAGTCGGGCGCCGTACGGCTGCTGACCGACCCGACGCCGTGGCCGTCGACCGGGCGCCCGAGGCGCGCCGGCGTCTCCTCCTTCGGCATCAGCGGCACCAACGCCCACGCCATCATCGAGCAGGCCCCGCAGGAGGCCGACGCACCGCCCGCGCAGGACTCCGGCGGGCAGTGCGCCGCCGGGACGACCACGGCCACGGCGGACCCGGAGCCGGAAACCTCCGCCGCCCTCCCCGGTCCCCTTGCCTGGACGATCTCCGGCAGGACGGAACAGGCACTGCGGGCACAGGCCGAGCGGCTGCGTGCGCACCTCGCGGCCCACCCCGGCGCCGGACTCGCCGACACCGGGTACTCCCTCGCCACCACGCGCACCGCGTTCGGCCACCGCGCCGCGGTCGTCGCGGACGACCGCGAGGGGTTCCTCCAGGGACTCACCGCACTCGCGGACGGCACGACCGCGCCCAACCTGGTGCAGGCCACGGGCGGCGACCGGCGCAGAGTCGCCTTCGTCTTCCCCGGCCAGGGCTCGCAGTGGCTCGGCATGGCACAGGAACTGTGGCACGACTCCCCCGTCTTCGCCGGGCAACTGCGGGCGTGCGCCGACGCGTTCCGGCCGTTCGTCGGCTGGTCGCTGCTGGACGTGCTGCACGGCGAACCGGACGCGCCCTCGCTGGACCGCATCGATGTGATCCAGCCGACGCTGTTCGCGGTGATGGTGTCGCTGGCGGCCGTGTGGCGGTCGTACGGGATCGAGCCCGCGGCCGTGGTCGGACACTCCCAGGGCGAGATCGCCGCAGCGTACGTCGCCGGCGGTCTGACGCTCGAGGACGCGGCCCGCATCGTGGCGCTGCGCAGCCTGCTGTGGTCGGAACTCAGCGGGAAGGGCGGCATGATGGCCGTCTCCCTGCCCGCGGACGAGGCCCGCGAACGCATCGGGCGCTGGTCCGACCGGCTGTCGATCGCCGCCGTCAACGGCCCGAGGTTCGTGACCGTCTCCGGCGACCCCGGGGCGCTCGACGAGCTGTTTGCCGCGCTGGAGGCCGAGGGCGTCCAGGCCCGCCGGATCCGCGGTGTCGACACCGCCGGCCACTCCGCCCAGGTGGACATCCTCCGTGACCGCCTGCTGGAGGGGCTGCGGACGGTGACGCCGCTGGCCTCCCGCATCCCCTTCTACTCCACCGTGACCGGCGGCCGGCTGGACACCCGCGAGCTGGACACGCGCTACTGGTACCGGAACATCCGCGACACGGTCGAATTCGAGCAGGCCGGGCGGGAGCTGCTGGCCGCGGGCTGCACCGGATTCGTCGAATGCAGCCCCCACCCGGTGCTGGCGACGGCTCTCCAGGAGACGGCCGAGGACGCCGGGGCCGACATCGCCGTCGTGGGAACGCTGCGTCGCGAGGAAGGCGGAGCGCGGCGCTTTCTCACCTCCCTCGCGCAGGCCCAGGTCCAGGGGATCGAACCCGACTGGGAGGCCGTCTTCGCCGGGCACGGCGCGCGGCGGGTGGAGCTCCCGACCTACGCCTTCCAGCGCGAGCTGCACTGGCTCTCCCGCCCCGCCCCGGCCGGTGACGTGTCGACGGCGGGTCTGGAGCCGGCCGACCACCCGCTGCTCGGCGCCGCGGTCGCCCTGGCCGGCGCGGACGGTTACCTGTTCACCGGCCGCCTGGCCGTGCGGACGCACCCCTGGCTCGCCCACCACACGGCGCTGGGAACCCCGGTGCTGCCGGGCAGCGCCTTCGTCGAACTCGCCGTCCGCGCCGGGGACCACGTCGGGTACGAGCGGATCGAGGAACTGATCGTCGAAGCGCCGCTGGCCCTTCCCGCCGAGGGCGCGGTGGTGATCCAGGTCCGTCTGGGCGCGGCCGAGGACGACCGCCGGACGATCGAGGTGTACGCGCGGCCGGAGCAGGCCGGGCCGGAGCAGCCCTGGCGGCGGCATGCCACAGGTCTCCTGGCGGCCGGCGGCACGGCTGAGCCGTTCGACCTGACGGCCTGGCCGCCGGCCGGCGCGGTTCCGGCGGAGGGCGCCGGGGCGGACGGGATCACCGCCCTGTGGCGGCTCGGCGACGAGGTGTACGCCGAGGCCGCCCTCACCGAGGACACCACGGGCGAGGCCGCGCTGTTCGGCCTGCACCCCGCGCTGCTGGAGGCCGCCCTGGGCGCGGCGGACGCGGTCGGCCGTGACGACGACGGTGCCGCGGGCGCGGACCACGACGCCCGGCTGGCGTTCGCCTGGAAGGGCGTCTCGCTCCAGGCGACCGGTGCGTCCCACCTGCGCGTCCGGCTGACCCCCACCGGCCCCGACGGGGTGTCCGTCGCGCTCGCCGACCCGACCGGCCGGCCCGTGGCGACCATCGACGAGGTGGCGCTGCGGGCGACCCGCCCGGAGGAGATCCAGGGCGGCCGGCCCGCGTTCCACCAGTCGTTGCAGCGCGTGACGTGGAGCCCGGTGTCCGGCGGCGGATCGCCCGGGCCCCGCCGATGGGCGGTCCTCGGCGACGACGGCCTCGGACTGCGTGCCGGCCTCAACCTGCCGGCTTTCCGCATGGACGCGGACCCGGCCGACGCACCGGACACGGCCGCACCGGACACGGTGCTGACGGCCTGCACCCTGCCCCACGGCACCGCCACGGGGACCGCGGACGCCGTACGGGACGTCACGCACCGGGCGCTGGCGCTCGTACAGCGCTGGCTCTCCGACGAGCGGTTCGCCTCCTCCCGGCTGGTGTTCGTGACCCGGGGCGCGGTGGCGACCGCCCCCGACGAGGACGTGCCCGATCCGGCCCACGCCGCCCTGTGGGGGCTGATCCGGTCCGCGCAGACCGAGGAGCCGGACCGGTTCGTGCTCGTGGACCTCGACGCGGACCCGGAGTCGCTGCGCGCCCTCCCGGCCGCGCTGGCCTCCGGTGAGCCACAGAGCGCCGTCCGCGCCGGCGCCGTGCTCGCTCCCCGGCTCGCCCGGGTACCGGCCGACGCCCCGGCCGCTCCCCCGCACTTCGACCCGGACGGCACCGTACTGATCACCGGCGGAACCGGGACGCTGGGCGCCCTGGCAGCCCGTCACGCCGTGACCGAGTACGGCGTACGGCACCTGCTGCTCGTCGGGCGCCGCGGACTCGCCGCCGAGGGCGCGAAGGAGCTGCGGTCCGAACTGACCGCGGCCGGCGCCTCGGTGACGGTGGCCGCCTGCGACGTCGCGGACCGCGAGGCGCTCGCGGACCTGCTGGCCCGCGTACCCGCCGAGCATCCGCTGACCGCGGTGATCCACACGGCCGGCGTCCTGGACGACGGCGTCGTCGCGGCCCTGACCCCGGCGCGGGTCGACGCGGTCCTGCGGCCCAAGGTGGACGCGGCGGTGAACCTGCACGAGCTGACCGCCGGCCTGGACCTGACCGCCTTCGTGCTGTACTCCTCCGTCGTCGCCACCATCGGCGGCGCCGGCCAGGCGAACTACGCCGCGGCCAACGCGTTCCTGGACGCCCTGGCCCACCGCCGCCGGGCGCACGGCCTGGCCGGCCAGTCGCTGGCCTGGGGCCTGTGGGCCGAGCGCAGCACCATGAGCGTCCACCTGGACGACACCGATGTGCAGCGGATGGCACGGTCCGGCGTCGCCGTCATGCCCTCCGCGGAAGGCATGGCCCTGTTCGACACCGCCCTCGCGGTGGGCGATGCCGCGCTCGTACCGGCACGCCTGGACCTGGCGGCGCTGCGCGCCCAGGCCGACACCCGGCCCGTACCCCACCTGTTCCGGGGCCTGGTACGGATGCCGAACCGGCGGGCGGCACAGGGCCTCGCCGACTCCGGCACCTCCTCACTGGCCCAGCAGCTGGCGGGGCTGCCCGAGCCGGAGCGCCACCGGTTCCTGCTGGACCTGGTGCGCTCGCACGCCGCGGCCGTCCTCGGACACGGCTCCCCGGAGGCGATCGCCCCGACCCGGGCGTTCCGCGAGGTCGGCTTCGACTCGCTGACCGCGGTGGAACTCCGCAACCGGCTGAACACGGCCACCGGGCTGCGGCTGCCGACCAGTCTCCTCTTCGACTACCCGACCCCCGAAACACTCGCCGCGCACATCCGCACCGCCGCACTCGGGGAGCCGGACACCGCCGCACCCGCGCCGGCGACGGCGGGAGCGGCCGCCGCTTCGGACGACGACCCGATCGCCGTCGTCGCGATGAGCTGCCGGTTCCCCGGCGGCGTGCGGAGCCCGGAGGACCTGTGGCGGCTGGTGGCCGACGGCGGCGACGTGATCTCCACCTTCCCCACCGACCGGAACTGGAACGTCGAAGAGCTCTACGACCCCAACCCCGACCAGCGGGGCAAGACCTACGCCAAGGAAGGCGGATTCCTCTACGACGCCTACGACTTCGACCCGGAGTTCTTCGGGATCTCGCCGCGTGAGGCGCTGGCGATGGACCCCCAGCAGCGCCTGCTGCTGGAGACCTCCTGGGAGGTCGTGGAGCGCGCGGGCATCGACCCGTCCAGCCGGCGCGGTACGCCGACGGGCGTGTTCATCGGCACCAACGGGCAGGACTACGCCTCGCACCTGCGGCAGCTGCCCGAAGACCTGGAGGGCTACCTGCTGACCGGCAAGGCCGCCAGCGTGGTCTCCGGCCGCATCGCGTACACCATGGGCCTGGAGGGCCCGGCGGTGACGGTCGACACGGCCTGCTCGTCGTCGCTGGTGGCGCTGCACCTGGCGGCGGAGTCGCTGCGCCGGGGCGAGTGCTCGATGGCGCTGGCCGGCGGTGTCACCGTGATGTCCACCCCCAGCCTCTTCATCGAGTTCAGTCGGCAGCGCGGACTGGCCCGCGACAGTCGCTCCAAGGCGTTCTCCGCGGCCGCCGACGGAACGAGCTGGGCCGAGGGGGCCGGGATGGTCCTGCTGGAGCGGCTGTCCGACGCGCGGCGCAACGGGCACCGGGTGCTCGCCGTGATCCGGGGCAGCGCGATCAACCAGGACGGCGCCAGCAACGGGCTGAGTGCGCCGAACGGCCCTTCGCAGCAGCGGGTGATCCGGGCCGCGCTGGCCAACGCCCGGCTGAAGCCCGAACAGGTCGACGTCGTGGAGGCGCACGGCACCGGGACAACGCTGGGTGACCCGATCGAGGCGGGCGCGCTGCTGGCGACGTACGGTCAGGGGCGTTCCGTGGAGCGGCCGTTGTGGCTGGGGGCGCTGAAGTCCAACCTCGGTCACACGCAGGCCGCTTCCGGTGTGGCCGGCGTCATCAAGATGGTGATGGCGATGCGACACGGTGTGCTGCCCGCGACCCTGCACGCCGACGAGCCGTCCCCGCACGTCGACTGGTCGGCGGGCGCGGTCGAGCTGCTGACCGAGGCCCGCCCCTGGCCCCAGACGGGCGCGCCGCGCCGAGCGGGCGTGTCGGCGTTCGGGATCAGCGGCACCAACGCACACACCATCCTGGAACAGGCACCGGAAACCGACGACGAGCCCCAGAGCGCGGCGCCCACGGCGCCGGACAGCGCTTCCGTGGTGCCGTGGGTGGTGTCGGGGAAGTCCCCGGCCGCACTGCGCGCCCAGGCCGCGCGGCTGCGCGAGCAGGTGGCGGCGTCGCCGGAACTGTCACCCGTGGACGTGGGCTTCTCGCTCGCGACCGCCCGCACCGCGTTCGAGTACCGCGCCGCCGTGACCGGGCGCAACACCGGTGAACTGGCCAGCGCCCTGGAGGCGTTGGCCTCCGGTGACACCACCGGTACGCAGGCGACCGACGGCCCGACCGCGTTCATGTTCACCGGCCAGGGTGCGCAGCGGGTCGGTATGGGTCGGGAGTTGTACGGGGTGTTCCCGGTGTTCGCGGCGGCGTTCGACGAGGTGTGTGGGGTGGTGGACGGGTTGGTGGACCGTCCGCTGCGTGAGGTCGTCTTCGCGGATCCGTCCGACCCTGCGGCGGCGCTCCTGGAGGGCACCGCGTATGCGCAGGTGGCGCTGTTCGCCGTCGAGGTGGCGCTGTTCCGTCTGATGGAGTCCTGGGGTGTGCGGGCGGACTTCCTGGTCGGGCACTCCGTGGGCGAACTCGCGGCAGCCCACGTCGCCGGGGTGTGGTCCCTCACGGACGCGTGTGCGCTGGTGGCGGCTCGCGGCCGCCTGATGCAGGCCCTTCCCGTGGGTGGGGCCATGGTCTCGGTGATGGCGTCCGAGGAGGACGTTCTGCCGTTCCTGACCGGCTATGAGGGCCGGGTGGCGGTCGCCGCCGTCAACGGCCCCACCTCCACCGTCCTGTCCGGGGACGAGGAGACGGTGCTTGAGGTCGTGGCCGCCGGTGGGTGGAAGTCCTCGCGGCTGCGGGTCAGCCACGCCTTCCACTCCCCCCGGATGGAACCGATGCTGGAAGAATTCCGGCACATCGCAAACGGACTTGAGTACCACGAGCCGCGTATCCCGCTGGTGTCGAACGTGACGGGCGAGGTCGCCTCGCCCGAGCTGGTGTGCTCGCCGGAGTACTGGGTGCGTCATGTCCGTGAATCGGTGCGGTTCCACGACGGCATGACGGCCCTGAGCACTCGTGGAGTGACCCGCTTCGTGGAGCTCGGCCCGGCCGGAGTCCTCACCGCGATGGGCCAGTCCTGCCTCCAGGACGGACAGTTCATCCCCGTCCTGCGCAAGGACCGCCCCGAGGAGGAAACCGCCGTCACCGCCCTGGCCCGCATGCACACCCTCGGCCTCACCATCGCCTGGAACGCCTACTTCACCGGACACAACCCCCACCGGATCGACCTGCCCACCTACGCCTTCCAACGCGACCGCTACTGGTTCGCGACACCCGCCGTCCCCGACGCTCCGACGGCCGGAGCACACGGCATCGCCTCCGCGTCGTCGCCCGACTCCGTGGACGTGCGTTTCTGGGAGGCGGTCGAGGGCCAGGACCCGGACGCGCTGGCCGCGATGCTCGAAGTCGACCCCGCCACGCCGCTGAGCGGCATGGTGCCCCTGCTGTCCTCCTGGCGCCGCAGGCAGAACGACCACGCCACCACGGAGGCGTGGCGGTACCGGATCGCCTGGCACCCGGTGGCCGCCGAGCCGCGCGGCGTCCTGTCCGGCACCTGGCTGGTGGCCGTTCCGGCGGTTCCGGCCGCAGGAGCCGGCGGCGACGCACAGGCCGCCGTCCTGCGCGCCCTGCGGGAGCGCGGAGCGCGGGCGGTCACCGTCGAACTGGCCGAGGACGATCGCGACGCGGTCGCCGCCCGGCTGCGGGAGGCCGCGGCCGGCGAGACACCGGCGGGCGTGCTGTCCCTGCTCGCCCTCGCCGACGGTCCGCACCCGGGGCGCCCGGTCCTGCCGTACGGTCTGGCGCTGAACCTGGCGCTGGTGCAGGCGCTCGGGGACACGCGGATCCACTGCCCCCTGTGGCTCGCGACCCGCACCGCCGTCTCGGTGAGCCCGACCGACCCCGTCGACCGCCCCGAGCAGGCGACCGTCTGGGGCCTGGGCCGCGTGGTCGGCCTGGAGCACCCCGAGCGCTGGGGCGGCCTGGTCGATCTGCCCGCCACCGTCGACGAGCGCGCCGCGGCCCGGCTGGCCGGAGTCCTCGCCGCCGAGGGCGACGAGGACCAGCTGGCGGTGCGCACCGCGGGCGTGTTCGTACGTCGGCTGGTGCACGCCCCGCTGGGCGCGCCGGCCGACGAGGTCAAGTGGCAGCCCAACGGCACCGTTCTGATCACCGGTGGCACCGGCGGTCTGGGGGCGCAGGTGGCCCGCTGGCTGGCCCGTACCGGGGCCGAGCACCTGGTGCTCACCAGCCGGCGCGGTTCCGCGGCGCCGGGCGCCGCGGACCTCGCGGCCGAACTGCGGGGCCTGGGCGCCCGGGTGACGGTCGCCGCGTGCGACGTCGCGGACCGTGCGGCGCTGGCCGGGCTGCTGCACGGCCTGGAGGCCGAAGGATCGCCGGTGCGTGCGGTGTTCCACGCCGCCGGGGTGGTCCACTTCCAGCAGATCGCCGACAGCACGCCGGCCGACTTCGCGGCCATGGCCGAGGGCAAGGTGTCCGGAGCCGTCCATCTCGACGAGCTTCTGAACGGGCCCCGCGTCGAGGCATTCGTGCTCTTCTCGTCCGTCGCGGCCGCCTGGGGCAGCGGCGGCCAGGGCGCCTACGCCGCGGCCAACTCCTTCCTGGACGCGCTCGCCGAGAAGCGCCGGGCCCGCGGCCTGGCGGCCACCTCGGTGGCCTGGGGCCCCTGGGCGGACAAGGGCATGATCGAGGGCGACGGGGTGGAGGAGCACCTGAGCCGCCGGGGGCTGCCCCCGATGGCGCCGGACCTGGCAGTGGCGGCCCTGCACGGTGCGCTGGCCCGCCAGGAGACGACGCTGGTCCTCGCCGACGTCCGGTGGGACCGGTTCGTGCCGGGCTTCACCGCCGCCCGCCGCCGCCCGCTCATCGACGAACTGCCCGAGGTCCGGCGGGCGCTGGAAGCGGCCGCGGAACCCGGGGCCGCCGCACCGGAGAGCACCGGCAGCGTGACGGACGGCCTGGCCGGCCTGCCGGACGCCGAGCGGGAGCGGCTGCTGACGGATCTGGTGCGTACGCACACCGCGGCCGTCCTCGGACACTCCACCCCGGACGCGATCGCCGACGACCGCGCCTTCAAGGAGCTGGGGTTCGACTCGCTCACGGCCGTGGAGCTGCGCAACCGGCTGAACGCCGCCACCGGGCTGTCGCTGCCCGCCACGCTGATCTTCGACTATCCCGCCCCGGCTCCGCTCGCCCGGTTCCTGCGGGCCGAACTGTTCCCGCAGCAGCCGATGACGGCCGACTCGGTCCTCGACGACCTGGACCGGTGGGAGCAGGCGCTGGCGGAGCTCACCGCGGACACCGGCGTACGGGAGCGGCTCACCACCCGCCTGCAGAGCCTCGTGGCACGGCTCGAAAGCACCGCCGGCACCGCCCCGCAGAGCGGCGCCGCGGCCTCGGTCGAGGAGCAGCTGATGGCTGCTTCCGCCGACGAGATCTTCAATCTGATCGACAACGACTTCGGGGCGTCCTGATGGCCAACGAGCAAGAAGAGAAGCTTCTCGGCTACCTCAAGCGGGTCACCGCCGACCTGCACCGGGCCCGCCAGCGCCTGCAGGAGGTGCAGGACAAGGAGCGGGAGCCGATCGCGATCGTGGGCATGGGCTGCCGCTTCCCCGGCGGGGTCCGCTCGCCCGAGGACCTGTGGGAGCTGGTCGCCGAGGGCCGGGACGCGGTCTCCGCGTTCCCCACCGACCGCGGCTGGAACGTGGACGCCCTCTACGACCCGGACCCGGCCGTCTCCGGCACCTGCTACACCCGGCAGGGCGGCTTCCTCTACGACGCCGGCCAGTTCGACCCCGCCTTCTTCGGGATCTCGCCGCGCGAGGCGCTGGCGATGGACCCGCAGCACCGGCTGCTCCTCGAAGTCTCCTGGGAGGCCGTCGAACGCGCCGGGATCGACCCGCTGTCGCTGAAGGGGGAGAAAGCGGGCGTCTTCGTCGGCGCAACCTCCTTCCAGTACGGCGGGGACCCGGCGGTGGCGGACCCGGGCGTCGAGGGCCATCTGCTGATCGGCAACGTCACCAGCGTGGCCTCGGGCCGGATCTCCTACACCCTCGGTCTCGAAGGGCCCGCCGTCACCCTGGACACCGCGTGCTCGTCCTCGCTGGTGACCCTCCACCTGGCCGTTCAGTCGCTGCGCCGGGGCGAGTGCTCGCTGGCCCTGGCGGGTGGCGCCGCGATCATGGCCAACCCCGGTGTCTTCGTCGAGTTCAGCCGTCAGCGCGGCCTGGCCCCCGACGGCCGCTGCAAGGCCTTCGCCGCGGCCGCCGACGGCACCGGCTGGGGCGAGGGCGCGGGCATGGTGCTGCTGGAGCGGCTGTCGGACGCGCGGCGCAACGGGCACCCGGTGCTCGCCGTCGTCCGGGGCAGCGCGATCAACCAGGACGGCGCGAGCAACGGCCTCAGCGCGCCCAACGGCCCCGCCCAGCAGCGGGTCATCCAGCAGGCGCTGGCCGCGGCCGAACTGACCACGGCCGACGTCGACATGGTGGAGGCGCACGGCACCGGCACCAGGCTCGGCGATCCCATCGAGGCACAGGCGCTGCTGGCCACCTACGGCCGGGGCCGGCCGGCCGGTCAGCCGCTGTGGCTCGGCTCGCTGAAGTCCAGCATCGGCCACACCCAGGCGGCCGCCGGGGTCGGCGGGATCATCAAGACCGTCCTGGCGATCCGTCGGGGAGTGCTGCCCAAGTCCCTGCACATCGACGAGCCCTCGCACGACGTGGACTGGTCGGCCGGCGCCGTGTCGCTGCTCCGCGACGAGACGCCGTGGCCGGAGCTGGGACGCCCGCGCCGGGGCGCGGTGTCGGCGTTCGGGGTCAGCGGCACCAACGCGCACGTCATCCTGGAGCAGGCCCCGGCCGAGGAAGACCCGGAGACGGACGACGCGGCGGCCCCGGCCCCGGTGCCGTGGACGCTGTCCGGCCGTACCGACGCCGCGCTGCGGGCCCGCGCCGTACAACTGCGCCAGCACCTGGACCGCCACCCGGAGTACGGCCCGGCCGAGATCGGGGCGGCACTCGCCCGCACCCGGTCCGCGTTCGAGCACCGCGCGGTCGTGGTCGGCCGCACCCGCGAGGACTTCCGCACCGCTCTGGACGCGCTCGCCGCCGGCGGCGCCGCCGCGGGGCTGGCCGAGGGCGTCGCGGTGAACACCACCCGTCCGGTCTTCCTGTTCCCCGGCCAGGGCTCGCAGTGGGCGGGTATGGCGGGAGAACTGCTCGAAACCTCGCCCGTGTTCGCCCGGACGATGGCCGACTGCGAGCGCGCCCTGGCGCCGTTCGTGGACTGGTCGCTGGACGAGGTGGTGCGGGGAGCGCCGGGCGCGCCCTCGACGGAACGCGTGGACGTGGTCCAGCCGCTGCTGTTCGCGGTGATGGTGGCCCTCGCCGCCGTCTGGCGCTCCCACGGCGTGGAGCCCGCCGCCGTGGCGGGTCACTCCCAGGGGGAGATCGCGGCGGCGTGTGTGGCGGGCGCGCTGTCGCTGGAGGACGCCGCGCGCGTGGTCGCCCTGCGCAGCCGGGCGCTGCGGGCGCTGTCCGGGGACGGCGGCATGATGTCGGTCTCGCTGCCGCAGGACGAACTCGTCGAGCGCATGGCGCCGTGGGGCGAGCGTCTGTCGCTGGCGGCGGTCAACGGCCCCGGCTCGATGGTGGTCTCCGGCGAACCCGAGGCGCTGCGCGAGCTGCTGGCAGCCTGCGAGGCCGACGGCGTCCGGGCACGGATCATCCCCGTCGACTACGCCTCGCACTCGCGGCAGGTGGAGCGGATCCACGGACAGCTGCTGGAACTCCTCGCCCCGATCAGTCCCCGCCCGTCCGAGACCGTCTTCTACTCGACGGTCACCGGCGGCCCCGTCGACACCTCCGTCCTGAACGCGGAGTACTGGGCCCGGAACCTGCGGCAGACGGTCCAGCTGGAGCAGGCCACCCGCCGGATACTGGCCGCGGGCCACCGGGTGATCATCGAGGTGAGCCCCCATCCGGTCCTGGCCTTCGCCGTGCAGGAGACCATCGAGGCGGTCGGCGCGGAGGCGGCCGTGGTCGGTTCGCTGCGCCGCGACGAGGGCGGCCCCGACCGGATGCTGCTGTCGCTGGCACAGGCGTACGTCCGCGGTGCCGCGGTCGACTGGGCGGCCGTCCACACCGGGCGGCGCACGCGCCCGGTGGACCTGCCCACCTATCCGTTCCAGCGGCAGCGCTACTGGCTGGAGACCGCCGTCGCGCCGTCCGCGGCCGGGCAGGACCCGGCGGAAGCCGCCTTCTGGGCGGCGGTGGAGCGCGAAGACCTCCCGGCGCTGGCCGCGACGCTGGACGCCGGCACCGCATTCGGCGCCGGCACCGGCGACGCGGCCGAGGCCGCGGACCCCGGTACGGCCGCCGCGCTGCGGGCGGCGCTGCCCCTGCTGTCCTCGTGGCGCCGCCGGCGGACGGACGGCGCGGCGCTGGACTCCTGGCGGTACCGGATCGGCTGGCGGCCGCTCCCCGAGCCGGCCGCCGCGCCGCTCACCGGCACCTGGCTCGTCGCCGTACCGGCAGGACACACCGCGGACCAGCCGGCCACGGCCGTTCTCACCGGCCTCGTCGGCCTCGGCGCGGACCTCGTCCCCGTCGAGATCGCCACCGGCACGGACCGCACCGCCCTGGCCGAGCTGATCGGCGCGACGCTGAAGGACACCGACGCGGCACCCGCCGGGGTGCTCTCGCTGCTCGCCCTCGACGAGGCACCCCAGCCCGGCGCCCCGTCCGTACCCGCAGGGTTCGCCCTCACCATGACGCTGGTTCAGGCGCTGGGCGACACCGGGACCGAGGCACCGCTGTGGCTGGCGACCCGGGGAGCGGTGTCGACCGACGACTCCGACCGGCTCGACAGCCCCGCCCAGGCGGCCGTCTGGGGGCTGGGCGCGGTGATCGGTCTGGAGTCCCCGCAGCGCTGGGGCGGCCTGGTCGACCTGCCGGCGGTCCTCGACGACCGGGCCCTGGCCCGGCTGGCCGCCGTGCTCGCCGGTCGGGCCGACGCGGGCGGCGGCGAGTCCGAGGACCAGCTCGCGGTGCGGGGCCCGGGCGTGTTCGCCCGCCGTCTGCTCCGCGCCGCCGCGCCGCCCCCCGCAGCCGGCTGGCGGCCCGGCGGCACCGTCCTGATCACCGGTGGGACCGGCGGGGCGGGCGCCGGAGTGGCTCGCAGACTGGCCGGGGAGGGCGCCGAGCACCTGGTGCTGATCAGCCGGCGCGGCGGCGCGGCACCCGGCGCCGGGGAACTGGAGGCCGAACTCACCGCGTCCGGTGTCCGGGTCACGGTCGCGGCCTGCGACGTCGCGGACCGCGCCGCGCTCGCCGAACTGCTGGGCTCCCTGCCGCGGGACCTGCCGGTGACCGCGGTGGTGCACGCCGCAGGTGTGCTCGACGACGGCGTCCTCGACTCCCTGACGGCCGAAGAGGCCGACCGGACCCTGCGGCCGAAGGTCACCGGGGCGCTGAACCTGCACGAACTCACCAAGGACTGCGACCTGTCCGCGTTCGTGCTCTTCTCCTCCATCGCCGGCACCGTGGGCGCCGCCGGTCAGGGGAGCTACGCCGCGGCCAACGCCGTCCTGGACGCGCTCGCGCGGCAGCGGCACGCGGACGGGCTGGCCGCCACCTCGGTGGCCTGGAGCGCTCTCGCCGACGGCGGGATGATCGACGCGGCGGTGGCGGACCAGCTGCGGCGCCGCGGTGCGGCCCCCATGCCCGGCGACCGCGCCGGCGACGCGCTGCTGCGGGCGGCGGGCGGCGACGAGCCGTTCCAGGTGGTCGCCGACCTCGACTGGGAACGGTTCGCGCCCGCGCTCGCCGCCGGCCGGCCGCTGCCCCTGCTGCGCGACCTGCCGGAGGCCCTGGCGGCCCTCACGTCCGCATCGGGCCCGGAGGGCGAGGACCGCGACGACTCCGAGGCCCTGCTGCGGCGCATCGCCCCGCTGGGCGACGCGGACCGGCAACGGGTGCTGCGCGACCTGGTCAGGTCGCTGGCCGCCGTCGTACTCGGCTACCCCGACTCCACCGCGGTCGAGGCCGACCGGGCCTTCAAGGAGCTGGGTTTCGACTCGCTCACCGCCGTGGAGCTGCGCAACCGCCTGAGCGTGGCCACCGGGCTCAGGCTGCCGGTCACGCTGGTCTTCGACCACCCCACCGCCGCCGCTCTCGCCGCCCACCTCGACGCCGAACTGCTGCCCGACGGCAGCTCGCCCGCCGGGCCCGTCCTCGCCGAACTGGACCGGCTGGAGGCGTCACTGGCCACGGTGGGCGCCGACGAGGCCGCCCGCGCCGCGGTCTCCGAACGCCTGCAGTCCCTGCTGCGCACCTGGTCCGGCGCCCCCGGGCAGCAGAGCGCCGTCGACGACCTCGAGGCGGCCACCGACGAGGAGATGTTCGACCTCCTGGACCAGGAACTCGACGACATCGCATGAACCACCGCACACCCACCCACGGCCTTCCGTTTCACGGTCTTCGAGGAGCTGACGAGTGATGGAGAACGAAGCGAAGCTTCGCGACTACCTCAAGCGGACAACCGCCAATCTGCGCGTGGCCCGTCAGAGCCTGGAGGAACTCAAGGAGAAGGAGCACGAGCCGATCGCCGTCGTGGCGATGGCCTGCCGCCTCCCGGGAGGCGTACGGACCCCCGAGGAGCTGTGGGACCTCGTCGCCGAGGGGCGGGACGCGATCGCGCCGTTCCCCACCGACCGCGGCTGGGACCTCGACACGCTCTACGACCCGGACCCGGATCGCCAGGGCAGGACCTACGTCCGTGAGGGCGGATTCCTCGACGGCGTCGACCGGTTCGACGCCCCGTTCTTCGGCATCTCGCCACGTGAGGCGCTGTCGATGAACCCCCAGCAGCGGCTGCTGCTGGAAGTCGCCTGGGAAACGCTCGAGCACGCCGGGATCACTCCGGCCTCGCTGCGCGGCTCGCGGACGGGGGTGTTCATCGGGGCCACGGACTTCGACTACGGCAGCAATGTCACGGACCTCCCCGAAGGCCTGGAAGGCCAGATGTCGCTGGGTGCCTCCGGCGCGATCCTGTCCGGCCGCGTCGCGTACACCCTCGGCCTGGAGGGGCCGGCCCTCACGGTCGACACCGCCTGCTCGTCGTCGCTGGTGGCCCTGCACCTGGCCTGCCAGTCACTGCGCAAGGGCGAGTCGTCGATGGCGCTGACGGGGGGGACCACCGTGATGGCCACCCCGACCGGATTCATCGAGTACAGCCGTCAGCGGGCCCTGTCCCCGACCGCCCGCTGCCGGGCGTTCGCCGCGGCGGCCGACGGCACCGTGTGGGCGGAGGGCGTCGGTGTGCTGCTGCTGGAGCGGCTCTCCGACGCCCAGCGCAACGGGCACCCGGTGCTGGCCGTCGTCCGGGGCAGCGCGATCAACCAGGACGGCGCGAGCAACGGCCTGACCGCGCCGAACGGCCCCGCGCAGCAGCGGGTGATCCGGGCCGCGCTGGCCAGCGCCCGGCTGAAGCCCGAACAGGTCGACACCGTCGAGGCACACGGCACCGGAACGACGCTGGGCGACCCGATCGAGGCCGGTGCCCTGCTGGCGACGTACGGTCAGGGGCGGCCCGCGGACCGGCCACTGTGGCTGGGCTCGCTGAAGTCCAACCTCGGTCACGCGGCGGCGGCCTCCGGCGTGGCCGGGATCATCAAGACGGTGATGGCCCTGCGGCACGGCGTGCTGCCCGCGACCCTGCACGTGGACCAGCCGTCGCAGAAGGTGGACTGGGAGTCCGGCGCGGTGCGGCTGCTGACCGAGGCCCGGCCGTGGCCGCGGGGCGAGGAGCCCCGGCGGGCCGGCGTCTCCTCCTTCGGGGCCAGCGGCACCAACGCCCACACGATCATCGAGGAACCCCCGGCGGACGTCCCCGAGGCCGGGGCGTCCGACGCCCCGGCCCAGGACGAGCAGGACGAGCAGGACGAGCCCACCGCCACTGCTGCGCCGCTGGGTTCGGGTGTGGTGCCGTTGGTGGTGTCGGCGCGCAGTGCCGGGTCGTTGCGGGGGCAGGCCGAACGGCTCGGTGCGCTGGTGAACGGCC
>NZ_JBIVRD010000060.1:0-34265 GCF_044755565.1 Kitasatospora sp. NPDC092286
GTTGCGCTCGCGTCACACACCACGGTCTACCGGATCAGGACCCGCCGCGAAGGTGAATCACACAGATTGATCACGACCGAATACGCGCCCTAGTCGGCATAGCCGACGGGTTCCACCGTTCGCTTCGCTCACCGGTCCGTCGGTCGCCGGCGCTCCCTCCGGCTATGCCCAGCGCTGCGCTTGAGACAGGAGGCCCCACCACTGCCCCGCTCCTGTTGGCCATAGATGTGGACAACAGCAAAGGGTGCAGCAGTGGTGGATCGCCTGGTGCTGCACGTCCGGCTCAGGCGAGAAGTGACGACCCGTGCGGCGGCTCGCTATGCGATCCATCCGGGACCAGATCACGCCAGCAAGATCTTCCGGATCGTCAGCCAGCGGAGCTTGGCCCGGGAGCTGGGTCGACCACGAGATCACACGGACACACGGACCCCACCGGGGTCCGCACTCGATGGTCGCCATCCGTACCCGAGCCCACGAAGAGGCCCACCATGACGCAGTCCCAGCCGGCGAAGCCGAGGACATCGGCAACGTCGACTTCACCAACGACGAGGGCACCACGATCGTCACCGTGCACGTCTCCCGCAGCGATGACGGGATGTACACCGTCCACCTCATGCCGATGTGGAACGACGATCAAATCCGCGTCGAGCTCCACCGGGAGGAGGACCTGGCCGTCATCGAGCCCTGTACCAGCCGGCCGGTATGGACCAGCGACATGCAGGCCGCCACGCCTGCCCGGACATCATGGCCGCAGCTCTCGACTCCAGCTGCGGAGACCGCCGAGTCACAGGGAGAGGAGACTCGAATGATTGCTGAAATGATTCAAGAATCGTTCTCGCACGTCGTCCTCGTCACCGGTTCCCGCAGCTGGGACGACGAGAGGAGCATGCGTGAGACGTTCAACGACGCCTGGCGCGACTGGGGCCCCAAGAACGTCACCAGGCCGGTGCTCCTCTCGGGGCGCTGCCCCAAGGGTGCCGACGCCATAGCCGAGCTGCTGTGGCAGGACGCAGGCTTCGAAATCATCCCCTTCCCCGCCGACTGGTCGACCCGCGGGAGAACGGCTGGCTTCCAGCGCAACCAGGAGATGGTCGACGCCGCCCGAGCCTTTCGCGAGGCCGGGGCTCAGGTACTGTGCACGGCCTTTCTCGACCTCTGCCGGAAGCTCGGATGCCCGCAGCGAGGCCAGGAGCAGCTCATGCCGGATACGCCGGGGCACTTCTCGCACGGCACCATCCACTGCAGGTCTCGGGCGCAAGCCGCGGGGATCAAGACGACCAGCGTGATCCATCCGTCGCCGCCGTTCTGAGACACACGAAGGGCCCTGCAGTGTGCTGCAGGGCCCTTCAGGGGCGGACGGGGGATGGGAGGGGAGTCGGCCGGGAGGCGACACTAGGCTCGGCGCTACTTGCTCCGATCGATGTCGTGCGCCTCGTCATAGGCCTTCATGACCTTCTTTGGGATGCGTCCGCGCTCTGCGAATTCGTGACCCGCCTGCTTGGCCCACTCGCGGATCTTCTCGCGCTCCTCGGCAGTCGTCTCGGGTACGACTCGCTTCTTGGGTGCCGGCTTCCCGGCTTTCCGGCTGACCTTCAGGTACGACGCCAGCGCCTTCTCAAGGCCCTTCTGCTCCTCAGGGGTGAGGTCGACTTCGTACCAGGTGTCGCCCAGGCCGAAGGTCACGGTAGCCGCATCCGGCTTACCACTGAGATCTGACTCGACAACGCTTCGAATGGCCATATCAGCGACAGTAGCCGATACGCAAGGACCTTGGAAAGCCTGTCATGGCCATTCGAGATAAGTGTGTCATTCGAAGCCCGAATGAGACCCGAAAATGCTGCTAAATGAGCAGAAGTGATGGGTGGTGCTGTTAAAATCGCAGCATGGCCAGGGTTGTCGCATGCCCCGTTCGCCACCGACCAGCAAACCCGGATCGAGAGGTCCCCACCATGCCGATGCTCCACACCGTCGACGACCATTCGCTCACCGATGAGGACACCGATCTCTTCGAGCTGCTGTGCCGGCGCAGGGGGTGGTCGGATCAGTACCTGAAGGAGATCGAGTCCACCGAGCATGACGAGCTCCTGGACCTGGCCGAGATGGTCGAGGCCCTTCATGACGCCCGGATCGGGGGCAAGAAGGTCACCATCGCCCCCGACTTCGACATGGACGGCATCTCCTCCGGGGTCCTCGGCTATGCCGGCCTGTCCGAGCTCGGGTTCGATGTCGAGCTGCACCTGCCCGACTATCGCCGCGGCCACGAGCTCGCGCCCGAGGACATCGCCGAAATCCAGGCGAAGTGGCCCGCCACCCGGGTCCTGCTCACCTGTGACGGGGGAGTGAACTCCCACGGCGGCATCGCCGCCGCGCGTGCCCTGGGCTGGACGACGCTGGTGACCGATCACCATGAGGAACTCGCGCCGGGCTCGACCGCGGACATCACCGTCGATCCGTGCCGGATCGATGAGACCTACGCCCACACCGGGATCTGCGGTGCCCACGTGCTCTACCAGGTGATCGAGGCCTACACCCGCGTGCACCGGCCCGAGAAGCTCTGGGAGATCCACCTGCTGCGCCTGTTCGCCGGCCTGGGCACCGTCTCCGACGTCATGCCCGTGCTGTACGAGAACCGCCAGTTGGTGCGGGATGCGATCTCGATCGCCCGTCTGCTGCGCGTCGCCGCGCCGAAGACGATCCCCAATTCCTGGGGTGGGTTCGACGCTGACCCTGGTGTCATCGACGTCGAGCAGTCGATCCTGATGCAACTGCTGCGCACCGAGCCGCACCACCCCGTCTTCCTCCAGGCATTCGAGGGCTTCGCGATCGTACTCAAGGCCTTCGCGCAGGTCGGCAAGATCCGAGACATAGACGACCTCGACGAAGGCTTCTTCGGCTTCTACCTCGCCCCGGCGATGAACAGCCCCCGGCGCGCTGGGGCCTCGCTTGAGCCCTGCTTCGCGGTGTTCACGGCTGGTGGTGCTGCCGTCAAGCTCAAGGCCGCCCACCAGGTGATCGAGAGCAACGAACTGCGCAAGCGGCTGGTCATCGAACACATGGAAGAACTCACCTCCGGAGACCAGCCCTTGGCTCCGTGGGTGTACTTCTCGGACGCCTACCCAGGCATGTACGGGCTGCTGGCCAACCGCATGATGAAGACCAACGGCCACCCGGTCGTCGTCGTCAACCGACCCGTCGGTCCCGACGATTTCGTCAGCGGCTCCGGTCGCGCGCCGGGGTGGTTCGACATCATCACCAGCCTGGAATCGTACGACGGTCTCAGCGCCATCGGGCACCGGCAGGCCTGCGGCGTCCGCGTCGCGAAGGCCGAGAAGCTCGGCGACCTCGTCGCCGTGCTGCAGGAAGCCACCCAGGTCGCCCTCCTCGCCGTCAGCACCGACGGACCGAACGCTGATCTCGTGCTCGGCCCGGACGCCGACTGCGACGTCGGCCTCGAGGACCTGCAGCCGCTGTTCGAGCTGGCGCGCCGGACCGAAGGGCTCAAGCCCTTCGGGCACGGCTTCACCACGCCGGTCGTCGAGATCGCGATCGAGCCCCTGGGTCTGCGCGTGGACCGGATCGGATCCGAATCGCAGCACCTGCGCCTGGTCACCCGGTCCGGCCTGTCCTGCCTGTGGTGGAACGTCGCCGAGGAGAAGTTCGACATGCTCCGGGGCTTCGTGCAGCGCGCCAGCCGCACCGACCTCGGCACGCTGCGCTTCACTGCGACGCTGCAGCTGAACACCTTCCGAGGCGACACCCGCGTCCAGGCCGTCATCAACGAACAGATCAACACGGCTGCTTGAACCCCGTAGAGGAGGAGACCATGACGTCGCCACCGATCACTTCGCGTCTGCTCGACATCGGGTGGTGCGCCCTCGTGCCGTTCGCCGTCGTCGCGGTCTACCTCGGCCTCGGCACCTTCGCAGTCCTCCTCATCGGAGAGCCGATCGTCGCGACCTCCGTCCTGGGCATGCTCGTCGTCGTCCTGGTCGGCTCGGTGAGGATCCATCGGCCACGGTGGCTCGCGCATACGCCGGCCCCGCGGCCGGAGTCGGAGATCCCACGCTTCGGGTGGACCGTCCTCGGCTGCGCGGTCCTGGCCTTCCTCGCCGGTCAGTCGCTGGCCTTGTGGATCCACGTCACGGCCGGGTCCGCCGGCTTCGACGCGTCGAACCAGATCAGGCACGCGGCGGGTGCCCTGGCGACCCTGCTGCTCACCCTGGTTGCGGCTCCCGCGGGTGAGGAGGCCCTGTTCCGGGGACTGATCTACCCGTTGCTGCGCAAGCGGGTGTGCATCCTCGCCTCCACGCTGGTCTCCGCCGTGGTGTTCGGCCTGCTGCACGGCAACGCCGTGCAGTTCGCCGCGACCCTGCCACTGGCGGTGCTCCTGGCCCTGGTGTACGAGCGCACGCGCGCGCTGTGGCCCTGCGTGGTCCTGCATCTGGGCTTCAACCTCGCTGCCGCCCTTGTCCCGGCGCAGATGCTCGGCGTTCTGGCGAACCCCGTCTCCGCGGTGCTGCTGTGCCTTGCCTTCGCTGGTTGTGCCGTGGGGCTCTACCGGCGGGTCGCCGGCGGAACTGAGCGAGGCACAGTCGAGGGCGCGGAAGGCGAGTCCGCGATGCAGTGAGCGAGGTACCCAGCCTCTTCTGAGAAACGATGGCGCCCTCCGCGCGGGACCCGGCGGCCTTTCCGTCGCCGGTCCCTCGTACGGAGGGCGTGCTCGTGGTGACCGGGGTGATCCGGTCACCGGGGTGATCCGGTCACCGGGGGTATGTCTGAAAGTAGCTATTCAGGCATACTCGTCGGGAAAGGAGAGGATCTCACCATGGCTATCGTCAGCGCCTGCGCGTACGACTCACGAGGACAGCTCATCCGTCCCGACACGTTCGACATCAGCCGTGCGAAGATCCGCCTGGACCTCGGCACCGGCGAGAGAGCGACCTTCGACCGCGGGCACACGCACGTCTTCGTCGTCTCCGACATGGGAGTCACGGCCGAACAGGCCCATGAGCGCGTGAACACGAGACTGCGCCGGTTCTTCGATCGCGCCGAAGCTGAGCGCGGCTTCCGCAGGATCGCGACGAAGCGGCGCCAGAGCAAGAACCGGCTCAACCTCAACACCACGATCTCCTACGAGATCCTCTACGCCGTGGAAGCGGACGAGCGATCCCGTAGCCGCAGTCCCGAGTCCTCCAGTGCGGGACGCCGGCGAGGCTGGAGCACGGTCACCCCCGGGTGATTCGCTCCGCCCACGCCTCACCCTCATCGGCACATGCAGAGAGGCCGGAGAACTCCCTTCCCACGGGGATGCTCTCCGGCCTCTCTGTTTTCACGTTCCAGTGCAACATCGATCACCTGCCGCCAACGATAGCAGTGTCGCGGATTGCTCACAATGGGCGGCGAGTACGATTCAAATGCCATCCAGCATCGAGTAGAGCCTCGTGGTCGACGACTGGGACAAGCTTTTGACTCGTGCCCGGTGGGCGCACGCGGGGCCTTCTGTGAGGCTCGGCCAAGCCGTCCGAGGGTCGCATGGCTGCTTGGTGTGGAGGTCCACCTCGAACCTGGTCGCCGAGGAGGGCATCGCTGCCGGCTGTACCACGAGACGTGGTACAGCCCCAAGAACCGTGTCTGACCTGCGAAAACACCTGTACCGCGAGACTCTTTCCCACACCGGGTGTACCACGTGGAAGCGTCGGCGTGGTACGACGTTTCGCCTGGTCAGCCAGCATTGCTCACCCTCGTACCACGAGTACCACGTTTTTCTGGCCGTATCCATAGAGGGTGCGTTCGGAACCGGTCAGGCGCTCCAGCTCGCCACGCCACGCCACTCGACGTCTTCCCGCGCGTGTATCTAGTCTCTACTTCCTGGTACAAGTGGTACAGGGGGTATATATACGCCGTCTGACCAGGTGAAACGCCTGTACCACGTAGAGAATGCCACGTGGTACACCCTGCTCTTGAACACCTCCGGCTACCGCTCTGACCTGGAAAGACGGGTGTACCACGTCAGGTGGTACAAGCTCGGATACCTGGAGGGGGTATGAGGCTCCCGTGATTCCCTGGTGGACGCCCGGTTGATGCCCCGGGGGCAGCCGACTCGGCCGGTCGGAAGAACTCCTCCGAACCCCGACCGCAGGCCGGGCGGCTCACGCCGCCCGCGGGTGCATGGTCGAGCGCGAGAGCCAGCGCCTTCGCGTGCGTGCTCCGCGTAGCTGCCGACCTCTCGCATCCCGCCCGGGCTCGCGGCTCGTGCGGCTGTAGCGGTTGCGCACACCCTCTGCGGCTCCTGCCTGTTGTCCTTTCAGTCGCCAGTAGAGAGTCATTCGATGCACCACTCGACTTGCCTGCTGATTGATGTGTCAATCGTTGCGAAAGGCCGTCGGGATGGCATAGTGTCGAGATCGCGTTCCATTCGATTGCGAGTCAAGTCGGCTTCCCACGCATCGCCGGCAGGAGCTCGGTCACGATCGAGAAAGCAGCAACATGACACCTCCTGATGCCTCCACAGCTGTATCTGCCGCCGGTTCCAGGCCCGGACCCCGTACCAACCCCGTCGCTGACGTCCTGACCAGCGTCATGGGGTACTTCTCACAGCGCGACGACATGGCTCCGCCGAACGAGATCGTCACGTACGTCACCGCTGCCTACCTCGACCAGATCGCCCCGACCGATCCTCCGACGCCCCGCGTGCTGGAGAAGGAGCTGCTGGCGATCCTGGGCGGCGTCATCAAGTCCGAGAACGCCAAGGCGGCCACGGCCGCCGAGAGGCACCCCCTTCCGAAATATCTGACGCATTGGCAGGTCGCCCAGATCCTCGTGCGTCTGCACCATGTCATCCGCATCGCACCCAACGCCAAGAACACTGACCGTGAGTACGACCTGCTGGCGATGTATCAGCCCACGGGGGGCGCGCGTGGGACGTACACCACCAGTGAGGACGACATCCGCACCACGGCGCGCATGTACAACACCCAGCTGCGCCTGAAGGAGTTCGACGAGGTTCTGGCCGTCCTGCGCGAGGACAGCCCGCGCAGGCACCAGAGCACGAACCGCGACTTCATCGCCGCGCGCAACGGCATCGTCTTCTACGGCGCCGAGCCGGTGGACGTCACGATCTTTGGCAAGAACTTCCACTTCGAACCCAAGCAGGTCCACCCCTTCGACCCCGCCATCGTGCTGTTGACGAAGAACGACGTCGACTACGTGGACAACGCCCCGCAGCAGGTCATCGCGCACCCCGATGACGGAGACTGGGACGTCGTCACCTGGATCGAGGAACTCTTCGACCAGCCCGGTGACGAAGGCCTCGCTGACCTGATCTGGGAGATCATCGGCGCGATCATCCGGCCGCATGTGCGCTGGCGCAAGACCGCCTGGTTCTACTCGGCGGAGGGCAACAACGGTAAAGGCACGCTCTGCGCGCTCATGCGCAACCTTCTCGGAGGCGGCGCGCATGCCTCGATCCCACTCTCGGACTTCGGCAAGGACTTCGCGCTCGAACCGCTGGTGCGCGCCAACGCGATCATCGTCGACGAGAACGACGTCGGCACCTTCATCGACAAGGCAGCCAACCTCAAGGCGATCGTGACCGCCGACGTCATCATGATCAACCGCAAGCACCGGATACCGGTCGCCTTTCAGTTCTTCGGATTCATGATCCAGTGCCTGAACGAGTTCCCGGTCGCGAAGGACAAATCCGGTTCTTTCTACCGCCGCCAGCTCTTCGTACCCTTCACGAAGAGCTTCACTGGGGCAGAGAAGACGTACATCAGGGACGACTATCTACAGCGCCGCGAGGTTCTGGAGTACGTCTTCTGGTACGTGATCAACCGTGCCGGCGCGTCCTCCCCGGGGCACTACTACGAGTTCTCCGAACCGGTGGCGACCAAGGTGGTCCTGGCCGAGTACAAGGAGGCCAACGACCCCGTGCGCGACTTCTGGAGTGAGTTCCGCGATCGGCTGGCCTGGGACCTGGCACCGTTCACGTTCCTTTACGACCTGTACAAGGCCTGGTTCGCCGACGTCTCGCCGTCGGGTTCACCCGTGAGCAACAAGCGGTTCATCACCGACCTCGTGGCGATCGTCAAGCTGGATGTCCTGTGGCACTGCCCGGACAAGAACCGCAAGATCCGGCCCGGCCAGATGATGCACACCCCCGAGGTGCTCATCGCCGAGTACGAGCTCAAGAAGTGGATGCACCCGGGCTACACCGGCAGCGACCTGAAGAAGAAGTCGCAGCCGGCGCTGCAGGCCAACTACCGCGGACTGCTCCGGCAGACGGGTGTATCCTCCCCGACCGACGACGCCACTGAGGAACAGGAGCCACCTGATCACGGCAACTGCTGACAACGGGAGTGAACTGCGGATCACCAACCTCACCGTCCACTCGCAGATCACGGCAGACCCCAGGAGAAGACCCCGGCTCACAGGTGAGGCGTCCTGACGCAGGATGCCCCGCGCCGAGGCATTTCCCGCGACTCCATCCGAGACAGCGCCTGCCTCCTCCCCAGACACCGGCCGTGATGGCCGGACCGACGAAAGGAGATCCCCACCATGGCCACACAGCGAACACCCGTGACGGCCTCGAAGGCACGCTTCACCTTCTACGACATCGAGTCGCTGTCGAACGTCTTCACTCTGTGCGCCTACACCCCACAGCCCGACAGAGCCGTCGACGACCTGGAGATCTTCTTCCTCTCGGACCTCCAACACCTCTCCGACGCCGTGGACCCGCAGGCACTCTATGAGGCCGTGGTGCGCTCCAACCCGGGCCTGCCCGCGGTGAGCGTCCAGCTGTGGAACCTGCGCGGCGAACGGGGCAACCTCCGGCTCGCCAAGCTGATGGGCCTCTCGAACGCCGACCAGGTCAACGACCGCAGCGAGACCTCGTCCTATCCAGCCATCCTGCGCCCCGTCTGCGACACGGATCTCGAGTACGACCCGCTGAAGCACCCATTCCTGGCCGGGTACAACTCGCTGAACTACGACATGACCATGCTCGCGCTGTACCTGATGGAAGTTTTTCCGGCTCCGCACTCCGCTCGTCTGGTCCAGCCGACCACCGCGCGCGAAATGCGCGAGCACAACGACAAGCTGTTCAACGAGCACATCGAGTACATGCCCGGCTACCTCGGCTGGAACGGCCCGGCCGCCAAGATCCGCCGCGCCATGATGCACTCGGGCCGGCACCTGGACGTCGCCCGTCTCAACGAGCTGCAGACCAAGGTGAGCCTCAAGCGCCTGCTCGGGATGCTCGGCCGCCAGATCAAGGAGTCCGAAAAGCTCAGCCACGACACCTCGATCGCCGCGATCGAGGACCTCTACGAGCTGCTGGCCTACAACGTCTCCGACTGCCTGGGACTGGCCCAGCTCTTCCAGCACCCCGCCTACGCCAGCAACTTCGACCTCAAGGCCGGCCTGCTGGCGCAATACTCCGAGACCGTCTACGCCAAGAACGGCTCGGTGCGCCGGGACCGCCTGACCATCGACTCCTCCTCGGCGAAGTTCGTCGGCCGCATCCTCGCGCCGTACACCTCGCTGAACGACATCGAGACCGTGTCGTTCCTCTATCCGGCCAAGGAGGTCGCCGACGAGCGAGGCATCTCCCAGGTCAACGTGCTCGACGAGTGCGTGCGCTTCTTCGAGGAGAACGTGGCCCCCGACCCCGCCAAGGATCCGGCCGCGACGCCAGCACAGGCGAAGGCACACCACCAGTTCATCCAGGTCGTCAACTACTACCGCTCGATCGAGGGACAGAACCTCAACGACTCGGAGGAATACCGCGACCTGTTCGACCTCCCGGCCAAGTCCTTGCGCGAGCTGCCGAAGACGCCGAACAACGTGCCCTACTTCCACCGCGACGCTTCCCCCTCGTCGTGCTTCGCGACGTTCAGCACAGGCGGCATCCACGGCGCGGAAGCGGACATGAAGGTCTTCGACGCCGACTCCTTCGAGCACCGGGAGCAGACAGCCATGATCGGCCTCGCCAAGCTCCTCTATCCGGACGCCAAGGACTTCGTCGCCGAGGCCAAGCGCCAGCACAACCTGCTGACGCTGCCCGACGGCACGCCCGTCGACAAGCGGCTCGTGCTGCTGGGCTCGGACCCGAAGAAGGTGAAGTACCGCAAGCCGAAGAAGGACAACCCGGACCAGGCTGAACAGCTCGCGCGTGTGCAGGCCCACGTGCCGGACCCAGCGCAGCTGCTGGACACTCAGCGTCCGGACACCGAGGCGATGCACGTGCGCCTGGCCGACGGAACCGTGCTCGACGGCAAGGTTGTCCTGGCCGTCACCTCGGCGGTCAAGGCCATCTACCGCGATGAGCCGGCGAAGAGGGCGCCCGAGCTGTTCACCACGAAGACCGACGGGTCCACCAAGCTGCACCCGAAGTTCGCACGGACCTCGGCAGGTCTCGTCATCCACGAGGACTTCACGAGCTACTACCCGAACCTGCTGCGCAACATGAGGGCGTTCTACAACCCCGAGCTGGGCGAGGACCGCTACACGACGATCTTCTTCGAGAAGGAACGTCTGGGCTTCGAGATGAAGAAGCCAGGCATCTCCGCCGAGGAGAAGGCCCGGCTCACGACCTTGCGCAACGGCACGAAGCTGATTCTCAACTCGGCCTCTGGAGCCGCTGACGCCGCACACCGGACCCCCATCAGGATGAACAACCGCACCGTCTCGATGCGGATCATCGGCCAGCTGTTCAGCTGGCGGATCGGGCAGGCCCAGACGCTGGCCGGCGCGCGGATCATCTCGACGAACACCGACGGCCTCTACTCCGTCGTCGGCGGCGACAACGGCTTCGACGAGACCGCCAACAACCAGGTGCTCGCCGAGCAGCAGGCCGCCATCGGCATCGACATCGAACCGGAGCTGATGTTCCTCATCAGCAAGGACTCGAACAACCGGCTCGAGCTGGAGTCGCCCAGTGAGGACCGCAGCGTCGCCGACAGCCCGATCATCACCGCCTCCGGCGGGACACTGGCCTGCCACGCGGGTCCTACCCCGACGAAGTCGCTGGCCCACCCGGCCGTGATCGACTTCGCCCTGGCCCGCTACCTGCAGGCTGTCGCCAGCGGGGGAGAGGAGGCTCTTGGCGAGCCCTTCGATCCCCTGCTGGGCCGCAAGGTGATCGAGGAGGCGATCGACCCGGCCGATCCCGTGCGGACACTGCTGCTGTTCCAGAACGTCCTCGCCGCCTCGCGTGGATCGATCACCTACCCGTTCGCCGCCGACCCGGTCCGCGCCGGGTCCGACCGTGACGACAACGAGGACGTCGATGGGCAGCTGGTGAACCCGCGGGCCCTGCAGATGGTCAACCGGGTCTTCATCGTCCGTGACGGCACCGATGGTGCCGTGAGCCTGCACAACGCCGGCGCATGGAAGGTGAACCCGGCCAGCCGGAGCAAGCGGCGCGAGTCCGGTAGCGCCGGGGTGCGACGTGATCCGGTCGCGCTGGAGATCCTGCGCCACCACGGGTGGGCGAAGAACCGCAGTGAGGCCAGCACCTCCGACGGTCTCAGGCTGCTGCCCGATGACCAGGACGCCGTGATCCGCCGGATCAACGGCATTGATCCGTACTGGTCGGTGGTCGTCGTCAACGACGATCTCCGCGCGCTGCCGCCCGCCCGGGTCAAGCAGCTCATCGAGGCGCTCGATCTCGGCATCTACACCCGGATGCTCGACGAGACGTTCACCAAGAACTGGAAGAACGTCACCTGATTAGCAGCGCGCCGCCACCGGACCGCGGGTGCCGGACCGTGTTGTCGACGCGACGCTGCCTGGTGCCCGAGTTGAATTTGAGATAAAGGCGAGTCTGCCTTGCCCTGGCGAGAGAATCGAGAGACGTCATGGTCCAGACCACACTTCCCGTCGGCACCGTCGAGGGGGGCGACGAGTTGTGAGTGCCCCGGCCGAATCAGTCCAGCCCGGTCAGCGCTGGCGACGCAAAAGCGACGGGATCCTGACCGAAGTCATCTACGTAGATTCACCCTACCGATTCCGGCGCTCGGTCCATCACCAAGCACGGCGCCGGACGATCACCGAAATCGGCCCCTTTCTGAAGAAGTACGAGCTGGTGCCCGACGTCCCGCCGGCCGACGCCTCCGCCCAGGACGACGATGCCCAGGCCCAGCGGGAGAAGAACACGACCTGCGAGGGCATCCTGGTCCGTCGGGGCCAGATCTGGGAGAACCTCGACAATGGGCAGAGCAACCGCCACGTCGTCATCGAGTCCGTTGCTGACGGGGAGGCCCAGGTCCGGGATCACTACGGCACGAAGTGCTCCACCCTCAGCGTCTTCCGGATGCACACCCACCCCACAGGCCTCCGGCTCGTCTCACCAGGCGAGCTGAAGTACGGTGCGCCGAAGGCCCCTTCGGGCGAGAAGACTGACAGCCGATGACGTCCCCGCGCGAGCGGGACATCGAGGGCTACCTCCTCGCCCAATGCCGGGCACACGGCTTTCTATGCCTGAAGTTCGTCTCGCCGGCCCGCGGGGGAGTGCCCGACCGGATCGTCGTCGCCCCCCGCGACACCGTGTTCGTCGAGGTCAAACGCCCCGGCGGCAAGCTGCGGAAGCTGCAACAGCTCACGCACGCCAAGTTGCGCCGACACGGGGCCGAGGTCCACGTCATCGACGACAAGCCGGGCGTCGATGCGTTCATCGCCCACCTCCTCGAGTCCCCATCCGATCAGCAGGTGACAGCACCGTGATCCAGAGGTGGCTGGCCGGGCCAACCGTCGCAATGCGAGACCAGATTGATAGTCCGCTTGCGCCAGTCTGCGCATCCTCGAGTTCGACGCGACGCACGCCACCTTCGAGCTGGTCATCGGCCGGCATTACGCCCTGGCCCAGCCTGGTCGCCGCACCCGCACCCGCCTCGACCGGTTCCGCCCGACCAGCACCAGCTACCTGTACATCGCCACAGAGGAGATCTGACCGTGATCCGTGAAGAGCGCATCCCGCTTGCTGACCTGACGGAAGACCAGCTCGAAGCCCTCTACGTCCACATCGACTCCCTCGCGAACGCCCCGGTGCTGCGCACGTGCCTGGTGCCCGGGTGTCTGCGCCAATTCGACGCCACGGCGACGATGGCTGGCTCGCGCATGCGCGCCGAGTGGTCGGGGGAAGGCTGGTGCACGCTCGGCATGGGCAGCATCTTCCCCACGGGCGGCCACATCTGCCCCGACCACAAGGACCTCGTCACCAGCCACTGGCCGCGCCGTCTCGAACTGCCTTCCGGCCGTTGGTCCGTGGCTTGCCCGTGCGGCTGGTCGCCCGTCCCGCAGCGCTGGCACCGTCTTCTCGCCGCCCTGTGGGAGCAGCACCTCCTCACCGAAACCGGTGCGCTGCCGCCCGCCCCGCCCGTCACCGACCCCGAACACCGACTCCCTCTGGCTGAGTGCACCGAGGAGTCCCTTGCAGAGCTGTACGACCGGCTCTGGGACGCCGAAGCCGAAGTGCCTGAGCTCCGCAGCCTGGCCCGGGCGTACGCCGTGGGTTACAGCCTCACGGTGCCCGCCCTCCTCGGAGTGAAGATCGCCCTCGAAAACCTCCGCACGCGTATCGCCCTTGACCCCCGCGACTGGGCCGCCGACAAGCTGGACGCCTTCCTCTGGGCAGTCCTCGTCGGCTGGAACTGCGAGAACACCGACCCCGACCACGTTCACAACGACATCGACTGTGCCGGCGACCAGACCCTGTGGACCATCGCCGACCAGCACAACATCCCCACCGACCAGACCATGCGGGCCAGCCAGCACCGGTGGTGGATCGCCAACGCCATCAAGGCCGCCCAGCAGATCGAGGGTGAACACATCGTCACAAAGGATCAGTGAACGCCGCCGCGCGCTCGTTAGATCGTCTCTTTCGTATCTTGCCGGGCGTCGCGGGTCAGCAAGATCTGCAAGCGACGGCCCAACTGCCCTCGCTCACACCTTCGAGTGCAGGGCATTATCGAGTCAGCCCAGATCGGGCCAGCGGGTCAGGCAACCCCAAGCCGCGGAAGTTCAGACGTGGTGTCTTGACTGTAAGTCATAAGTTACTACCTTGAGTGCATGCCCACCTATCGCATGCTCCTGAACGTCTATACCGAGGCAACCAGCCCGAGCGAGGCCGCAGCCGAGTTCCTTGACGGAACCGAGGACGCTGCCGTCTCATTCGACATCGTCGAAACCGTCGAGGCTGAAGACACCCCGTGAACAAGCCCCGCCTCCTTCCGACTGGCTTCTGCTGGTGCGGGTGTGAAAAGGAGATCGGTCTCGGGAAGTTCTTCGCCCAAGGCCACGACAAGATCGCCGAAGCGGCGTACATGGCCGTCCACCATGAAGGGTCCGTCGCCCGCCTTCTCGCTGACACGGACTTCGCCCCCGGCGGCCGCGAGACCATCCGGGAAGCTGCCCTCAACCGGGGCGGCTGGGAACTGTGCCCCCAAGGGTGCGGATACGCCGGAGCCCAGACCAGCATCAACAATCATCTGAAGCGGTACCACAGGAGCTGAGCATGGCCAGGCTCGAGTACGGCATCGCGTCCACGTCCCATCCCGACGGCGTCGAGCCACTGGGCAGGCTGAGTCGCGCGGCCGCTGAAGCGGTTCTCGCAGACAGCCGTGCCGTATGGCTGGACGTCTATCTCGTGCAGCGCACCGGCAGAAACTGGGCGCCCACCGCCACGATCGAAAGAGAGAGGACTATGAGCGGCACCGGTGCTACTGAGCTTGAATGCGCGATGTCGGGTCTGGTGGGGGCAGCCGTCCATGATCAACCCGGCCTGGGCGAGTGCTCCGTCGATCAGGTGCGGGCGGTACTGGATCTTTTTGAGCCGTCGTTTGACGGCCTTGGCCAGGTGGTCGATGTTGGCCAGTGGGCGAGGATCGAGTCGTTGCTGCCGGACCGGACGCCTCTGCGGAGTGGGCGGCGGGGTCACAGGTAGGTGACCAGAGCGATCGCGTTCACGTAAGGAAGAAGTCGATGCCCCAGCTCAGAACAGCCCCACACGGCGCGATACCGCTCGTGGGCCCGAGCATGCCGACACTCGTCCCCTACCTCCCGCCCATGATCCGGGAAATGGAACGCTGCTTGTGCGGCCAATCCGGTCTCACCTGCGAGGAGTCGATGTGCAGGTCCTGCCGCGAAGACGCTGTCGCCGTTCACGGCCAGCGTCTCGAACGGCTCCTCAGCACGATCCGCTACGAGCACCGTGGCGTCACCCTGACCTGGACCGAGGTCAGCAGCCACGCCTCCGCCTTCACTCCCCGGGTCAGTTTCCTGGTGCCGGATGTGGACGACCCTCAGGGCCCGCCGCACCTGTTCCGCGGCTTTGCCTACTGGGAGGACGACCAGCTCATCGCCGCCTGCGCCAGAGGAGCCAGTGACGATGAGATCTTGTCCCTCGCCCTGGCCATGGCTCACTATGCCCTCGCCACGCTAGCCATCCACGAAGTTGATGAGTGGTACACCTATCGCTCGGTCCAGGTGTACCCTCCGCACCGGCGCGACCAGCACCTGCCGCATGAGGAAGATCGGGGGCCCGACGGGAACGGGGCGGTCGTTCTGTGGCTCACCTACACCGGTCCGGCCCACGCCGAGGCCGGTCAGGTCCCGGATGTCCCGGTGATTCCGGCGCGCGTCCCCGTGCACAGGGAGGACGTGGCGATCATGCCTGGCCAATCCTTGCGCATGGGAGCCACAGCAATCCAGATCACCTCGCCGGCGAGCGCGGTCACCACGAGCAACCAGTGGACGGCTCTCCGTGGCGGTGAGGATGTCCTCGCGGCAGCGCTACGCGACATCCACCACGCCATGGTGCTGTCAGAACTCTGCGTGGTAGCACGCCACCTCACCCTGGCGGGCCACCCGGCCTTTGCCGCGAGGCCTGGTTCAGCAGAGGGCGACCGCCTAACCTGGTACGCCTATCTCACGTACGACGGGTGAGCGGCACGCCGTATGCCCCTGGTCTCCCGGCCGGATCGGGGACGGTGGTGTGACGCCAGCGCCGCAGACGGACTCCTTCGATCCCGAACGCCCGCATGATCCGGCAACCCACTTGTGGTTGACCGCCTCGCCGCTCGTCTCGCAGAGCCGGCGGTGATCCTCAGGGCTCTGTGGGTGCCGTCCGGGTCCTGGTGCACCGCCCGTATCCGGGCTGACGGGCGGCCCGGTCCGAGGCCGTCCGGCGCCAGTAGTGGAAGCTCGAGCGGCTGACTCCGAGGATGCTGCACGGCCGCATCGCGCCGTAGCGGCTCTGATGGTCGGCGACGCACTGGTAGCGGTTCCCCGGTGAGATACTTCGCGGCCTTCCGCAGGATCTCGCGCTTCTCCTCCCGCTCGCGGACCTTCTTCCGCAGAGCCGCGTTCGCCGCTTCCAGCGGGCCGACGGCCGGGCCGGCTCCTGTGTCCGGCGTCCCCAGGGACGGCTGGCGCCGGCAGCCCTCACCCGGCTCTGCAGCGTTTCCGGACTGATCCCGAGATCGGCGGCGGCCGACCTGATCGTCGCTTTGGGCCGCGACCCGTGCAGTGCGACCGCGTCCGCCTTGAACGCCGGCGGACAGTTCTTCATGACCACGAGATGTCCGTTCTCAGATGCTCACTATCCAGCGTCTCGTGTGTTCAGCAGCTGTGGCTGAAGCCCGGCTGCCACCTACCCCCGTAGCCAGCGCTTTTGCACTGGACTCCAGGCGGGCTGCAGATGGTCTGCCATCGGTCACCACCGAGGTGCTGCCCGAGGTCGTGAACATTCAGCGCGGGCACTGCCTCCCGAGCCGCCTCCGAAGCTGCTCCACGACGCGAACAAGCCTAACCACCATTGGAAGAACAGTCAGGACAAGCAGCATGAATACGTCTACCGCGGCATCCCCGATATCGCTGATGCCGCATCAGCAGCGGATGCACGACTTCCTCGTTGACCACCCCTTCGCCGGTGCGTGGCTCGACATCGGGGCCGGCAAATGCCTCACGACCCTCGCCGTCCTGCAGACGATTCGACCGATGGGGCACATCCTCGTCGTGGCGCCCGTGGCGATCGCCCGCTCCACCTGGATCGACGAGATCGAGAAGTGGGGCTTCCCCATTCGGACGAAGTCGCTCATCGTCGACGAGAACGACAGGAAGCTCTCCAAGGCCAAGCGCCTGAAGCGCTTCCGGGAGGTCGCCACCGATCCGCCGACGATGTACTTCATCAATCAGGAGCTGCTGACTCAGCCGTCCCAGGAGACGAAGCTGCTCACGTCAGTGCCGGGAGCAGTGCCTGCCCCGGCCATCTCACCGGAGGCCACCGCGATCCTGGGTCTGCTCCAGGCACAGGGGCCACTGGGCCGAGACGAGCTGATTGACGCGTACCGTGCTCTGGTCGCCGGCAACGGCAACGACCGGGGTCCTGCCAAGGCCAAGATCCGCGACTGGATTCAGGAGTTGCTCAAGTCGGCTCTGGTGACGTGGGAAGCCTATGGCTGCCGAAGCTGTTCCGGCGCAGGCTGCGCTCAGTGCCGCTTCGGTCTCGTCGACCAGCTGCCGGTCCAGAACATCGGTGGCCAGGACACCATCATCTGGCCCTTCCAGACGGTCATCATCGACGAGTCACAGGGCTTCAAGTCGCACGACTCGCAGCGCTTCCAGGCCCTGGCGACGGTGCGGCCGGCCATGACCCGGCTCATCGAGCTGACGGGAACGCCGAGCCCCTACGGTCTCCATGACTTGTGGAGCCAGGTCTACCTGCTTGACCAGGGCCGGACGCTGGGCCAGAACATCACCGCGTTCCGCGACCGCTGGTTCACGCCGAAGATGGTGCCCGGCACCACGACCCCGGCGAAGTGGATCCCCACGGCGAACGCCGAGGCCGAGATCCATCAGGCCATCTCGCACCTGGTGATGAGCGCGCAGAACACGAGCCTGCAGCTCCCGGCGCTCAGCATCCAGGACGTCAATGTCACGCTCCCACCGGATCTGCTCCGGGCCTACAAGGACTTCAAGCGCGACCTGGTCCTGGACATCGTGCAGACCTACACCGGCGACGACGGGAAGCTGACGCAGAGCGTCGAATCGATCGTTGCCACGAACCAGGCGGTGCTGACGAGCAAGCTGATGCAGTTCGCCTCGGGCACGCTCTACACCGGGGATCCTGACGATCCGACCACGAAGGGGCAGTACGAGGTCATCCACGACAAGAAGATCGAGATGACTGAGTACCTGGTGCGGAACAGCGGCGGCGAGCCCGTGCTCATCGCTTATCACTTCAAGTCCGACAAGGAGCAGCTGCTCACGCGGCTCCGGAAGGCCGGCATCGACGCGCGGGCCTTCGACGGCTCGCGCGACATGGTCCGCCGGTGGAACGCCAAGCAGATCCCAGTAATGCTGCTCCACCCCGCCGCGGCCGGGCACGGCCTCAACCTGCAGCACGGCGGCTCGACGATGATCTGGTACACGCTGCCGTTCTCACTCGAGCACTACCTGCAGACCAACGGCCGGCTCTTCCGCACGGGCCAGACGAAGCCGGTGACCATCCACCGGCTTATCGCGAAGGGCACGCAGGACGAGCGGATGCCCTCGGTGCTCGCGGGCAAGCAGCAGGTCCAGGACGACCTCATCAAAGCCGTTTCCGGAGACTTCAACGCCGAGCAGGCGCTTCTCGCCGCCCTGGAGGAAGAGATTCGCGAGGACCTCAACGACCTCTGGGCTGCCGAGAGGGTCTAACCCACACCCACCCGACGACGGACGGCCCGGTTGTGATCCCACAGCCGGGCCGTCGCTGTGGCGATCGCTCACCAAGCATGCGTGATCAAGAAGAAGACTTCCTGATGAAGACGATCACTGCCCCGACGCCTCGATCCGCGACGGACTACGGGTGGCACTCGCCAGCAGCGGCTGGACCAGCCCCCAGCCCCGTCCCCTGCTCGGCCACGGGGCGGGCCCAACGCCAGGAGCTGAACACCATGACCGACCTGAACCACCTCGGTACCAACGAGACCCACACGCTCCGGATCATCTCCCAGGCGCTCGCCGAAATCGACAACTTGCGCGACACCAGCTCCCTCCGCGAGGTGCTGCTGGACCTCAGCTACACCCTCGCCAACCTCGCCGGACCCATCGGTGCCCTCACCGATGCCTGGGTTGAACAGGGCGGTCAAGCGCCTGACGGTGACCTGCCGGACGCGGACGTCCTCGTCGTCGTGGCCGCAGACCTGCGGCAGATGGCCGACAACACCTGACTTTCGTCCCTCGTGGGCCGCCCCGTCGCCCGGGCGGCCCCCACACCCCGGAGGCCCACCATGGACCGCATCTACATGAACCGCATCGACGGCCAGCGCCGCATCCACGTCGAGATCCACGACAACGAGATATCCGACCTCATCGACGACTTCAAGACCGACCCTGAATCCTTCGCCGCCACCCACGCCTTCCTGGGCATCCTGCGCACCGCCGAGGAGACGCTCAGCCCCGCCGTCGCCGAGGGGCGCCACGACCGAGCCGCCCGTCAGGCCACCGCTCAGGCCGCCGGTGGGCCGGACCCGACCACCGCCGACGACCCGGTCCCGCTCCGCTGGGGTGACGGCGACGTCCTCCACGGCGACGACGACACCACCATCGTCTGCCTCTCCGGGCCCAACCGTCAGCCGTACTGGCTGGAGCTGGAACCCGAGCGGGTCCAGGCACTCCGCGACGACCTCACGCCGCCCGCCGCCGAACCCCACGTCCACCCCGCTGCCGAGGTGGATCAACTGCGGAAGCGCGTCGAGGAGGCCGAGCAGGATGCCGAAGAGGCGGTCACCGCAGCAGCGCACCTCACCAGGCTCATCGGCAAGCGCTCCGAGAAAGCCGAGCGGAGCGCCAAGAAGCAGCGCAGCCGGGCCAAGATCGCCGAGACCGAACTCCACGTTCTCCGCAGTGGCCTCCGCGCGAGCGGCGCCGACCCCACCCAGATTCAGAACCTGTGGGCGCAGATCCGCCTCCGCAACCGCCAGTGGCGCGAGGAGAAGCAGCGTGCCGAGCGGGCTGGGGCCGCCCTCAACGCCGTGCGCGCCCTCGCCGACGAAACCGACGCCCTCGGGTACGGCGCCAGCGGACCCCTCACCGTCACCGCCGTCCGCGCCGCCCTCGACGCCCACACCAACCCCGGAGACACCACGTGACCTGCCGCGTCCCCGTCATCATCGACCGCCTCACCGGCGACCTCGCCATCGTCACCTCCCCCACCGAGCGCTACCGAGCAGCCGACATCGCGGTCACCCTCCACACGAGCCTCGCCCAGGTCCCCGGCTCCCAGCTCACCGCGACTCGCACGGTCGGCTCTACGACTGGACCCCCGACACCCACACCAACCCCGGAGCACACCCGATGACTACTCCCGCCGACGAACTCCGGGCTGCCGCCCAGACGCTCCGCCAGCACACAGACGCCGCCGAGGCCGACATCGACACCAAGCCCGCCTGGCGATCCGCCCTCACCGACCGGCCCAACTGGTACGCCAACGGCGTCCGCAACGGCCTCGGCGGACCCTCCGGAGAACTCGCCGCCCTCATGAGTCCCAAGACCTGCCGCGCCCTCGCCGAACTCCTTGACGACCAGGCCGACGGCGACGACGAAGGCGTCATCAACCCCTGGGCCCTCTCGCTGGCCCGCGCCCTGAACGGAGACCGATGACCACGGCCGAACCCTTCCTGGACCGGCCATACCCGACACCATCACCGGCGATATCTGACGAGGGTGTACGACCACACCGACTGCATGGTCGGACTCGCCGCCACGCTGGAGACCTACACCGATGAACAGCGCGAGCGCGCCGAGAAGGCCGAGGCCGAGCTCGCGGAGAACGTCGCCGTCCTCCAGGCCCTCCGCGTCAACGCGACACCGTCGAGGCTGAGCGGGACGACGCCAAGACCACACTCGCCGAGGTACGCGAGCTCGCCGAACGCTGGTGGTACACCGGAGACCGCGAGCACGGACCGCTGCGGGAACTCCGCGACCTCCTCGACCGGAACCAGACCCAGGAGACTTCCCGGTCAGGCCGCCAGGCCTAGGGTGGCGGCGGGGTTCTGGGCCCAGCTGAGCTGCTTGTTGCGGTAGGCGTCGAAGGCGGCGCTGCGGGGCGAGTGGCGGGAGTGGACGGCCACGACCTCGGGAGGGTTGCCGGCATCGAGCAGGGCCTGGATGCAGCCGCGGCGCATCGAGTGGCCGGTGATACGGCGCACGGCGGCGCAGGTGGCCCGCTTGGCCGTGCGCCACGCCTTGATGACCGCGTTGGCTTCCTCAGCGGTCTCCGCCGCCGCGGCCGCCTCGAACGCCTCCGCCTTGGCGCGGGCCTCGGCGGCGAGCTCGGCGGGAGTGGGCATAGGGGTGAGCTCGGCGGCCTTGGCGGCGGCCTTGATGATGGTGGTGACCGTGTCGGCAGTGATGCCGCCGCGGCGGAGCGGGTCCTTGGTGTGCCGGCCGGTGGCCCGCACACCGATGTTGCCGTGCCGGTCGACGCGGCGCAGGAAGGGGCCCGGGGCGAGCTGCCCGTCTGAAGAGGACCGGCCGGCCGGCGTCGGGCACGGGCCGCGGCGTCATCGGCTGCTCACCAGCCGCTCGGCGTGGAACGCGGTGAACGCCCGCTCCGGCCGCATCGTCCCTGTCATCCGCTCCCACTGTGCTTCCGGGCCTCCGTGGCCAAGCCGTTGCGTTCGCCGGATACCTGCTGAGGCGGGTTGTCGAGGATCGTTCCCAGTCTGATTCGGGCTAAGGGGAGGGTATCCGGAATCAGGATCACGGCGAAGGCAAGTGCCGTCCTGACCATCCCCCGCTTGCCCTAAGGGTGTTGACCCCGGGGTCTGGGTCGGCAAGGCCGACCCGGGTGCGGGACTGAATCCGGAACAGGCCGGGGGCTCGTGCATCGGCTTGTTCCCTCCCAACCGCTGCCGCGGAGTCTCGTCAGGGACATTCACCATGTTCCGGTGGTGTCCCTGACGAGACGCCCTGCTGCCACCGGCCGGACGTGACAGCGCCGCTGATCGCCGAAGCCCCGAGCAAGACACCGACGGGACCCGTCAATGCGTCAGCCGGGGCGCGCAGCGGCCTCCAACCAGACCCCTGACAGCCTCCCGCGAGCGCGCCCTGACGACGGCTCTGGCCATCGACACGGAGGAACAGGGCGCCTCCCTCTACGTCATGCGGGGGAGGCCAATCGCGGTGGAGGTCCTGTCCGGATTCCCGAGCAGAATCCGATCTTCAAGGACCAGAAGTGATGAAGCTCAAGAGCACGGAGATCTTCGACGCCACGATCCAGATGTACGCAGACCTCCAGGAGATCGTCGGACTCACCTCGCGCGCACGCGCGAAGTTCCCGTACGAGACGGTGCCTCAGCAGCTCACGGCGTTCATCGGCTCACCGAGAGTCGCGTTCGCGCGGCCGTCCATGACAGGCGACGCCCCGGGGTAGGCGCGCGTATGGCGGGTCTTCTTGACGCCCCGGTCCCAGTCTCTGGCCGTGCGCTCGTTCACGCCGACTTGCCGGGCTGCGACCGGGCGGGCGACATCGCCGGGCCGGAGCCGCTCGTACTCGTCCCGTCCGGAGTGCTGGCGGGGCGGACCCGCCGACTTTCGTCCGGCCTACCGGGCCCAGCAGCCCCCGCACGTAGTCCCGCATCCGCCGCCGGGGCTTCACCCGAGTGAAGCCGGCCACGATCAGCGGGGCGGCGGTCGGTGAGGAGGTCGGGTAGGGGCCGTGCCAGCCGGCGCTGGTCTGCCCCTGTGGGCAGGTGACCTCCTTTCGGTCGAAGTCGATGCGGAAGTCGTCGCGGGCGAAGCCCTCCTTCTGGCGGTGCTGGCGGGTGGGGTTGCCCGCCCGCGCAGGTCGGACTCGGTCCACAGGTGATGCCTTGCGAGTACCGCGTTTTGCCGACCGGCTACGACGAGTCCTCAAACATCGACAAGGACTGCTTCGAGATCCGTGTCTGCCAGCGCGGCTCAGATCCGGAGACGGGTGAGGGCCGCTGGGCAATACTCGACCACGTCGGGCACCGCTTGAACACCGACGGCACCTGGGCGCGAGAGCCGCTGCCGTTGTCCAGCAACAGCGGATGGCTCTCGCGTTTGCCGGTTTCCCCTGGAGGAGGGGCCCTGCACCTGGCCGAGAAGGCCGTCGACGGCCGACCGTACGTTCACCCCGTGGGAGGAGCGCTTCGCGGCCCGCGCTGGTGAGAGGCGTGGGGTGGGGCTTCCCCTCGGCATCGCGCCCTGCGGGCGCTGGCCTCGGAACAGGGGTCGGCGTAGCCGACCCGGGGACAGGAGGTGACGGGACAGCGTCGGCCCCCCGCGCCGGTCCGCCTTCCGTCCCGGTCCCCCGATCCTGCACGGCATCGCATCCACACCCGGCCAGGAGATCCGTCATGCGCACACGCCTGACCGTGACCATCGCTGCAGGAGTCTTCGCGTTGCTCTCCTTCGCTGGCTGCGCCGACTCCGAGGTTCAGGCCCCCGGAGCTCCCGACCGGGATGGCGGCCGCACGAGGCGCAGCACTGCGAGGAGGACGACCCGTTGGTCTCCTCCAGCGAAAGAGCTGTCCACGGGCGCACGTGAAGCTCGACGTCACGCTCGCGCTGATCATCCGCCACTGGCTGCTCATTGACGCCGACGCTGCCGCCACCGTGGTGCGCCGGGAACACCGAGAGGATCAGCATGGACAAGCACTTGCGGCACTTGCGGACTGGGTTGGACCGGGTCGAGGACGAGATTGGCCGCACGATCGCGGACCTGAGCGAAGCGGTCGAGACGCTGGCACTGGAGTACACCGCGCACGGTGAAGTGCTGCTGAGCGAGATCCACAAGGTGCGGGTGTCGCTCAGCGTGCTGGACGAGCAGGGCGCCATGCTCGCCCGCGCGGCCGAGTTGCGCGAGCTGGCCGATCGGCTCGTGTTTGCGGCGCACCACAGACCGCCGATGGAGTCGGACGTCGTTCGGGTCGAGCGGTTCGTGTGGACGCAGTCGTCCGTGGGTGCGGAGCTGGAGACAACGATGGAACTGCTCCAGAGGGAGACCGGCGAATGAGCGCGATCCACGAGATGGCTGAGTAGTTCTGGTACATCCTCGGTCGCGTCACGTGGTCGCCAAGCATCTGGCAGCAAAGCACCGGAAGCCGCGGGCGCGGAAGCGGCAGAGTCGGATCGAAGTAGCTGAGCGTATCGCGGACCAGGCCCTCGTGTTCGTGGGCCGAGCCCGAACAGAGGGCTGCGCGAACACGGTGACCCCGCTCCTGATTGAGGAGATCGCCCAGAGCCTCGGCTGCAGAGGCGAGAGGCACTTCACGTTCTCCACGGCGAAGCGGGCCGGCGTCCGCTCGGCGCGCGAGCGCGGCTTGGAAGAGCCGCTGGTGCTCGACTAGCCGTCGAGTCGCGAACTCTGGGGTGTAGGTGGCCACGCTGATTGACCGGCTCGTGCGGTCGGTCGGCGCGGCTGTGCACTGTGCGCAGCCAGTTTGGGGGTCGCGATCGCCGAGCAGCTCAAGGAGCTGAGGTCGGCGGAGTCGGCGGATGACGTGCTCCGCATCCTCTCGGACGAGCGCAACCCGAACGCCCCAGACTGGGACGGTCGCGCCGGTGACGCGTTCTTCGCTGGCGGTAGCGGCGACATGGCGTAGGGCGCGCTGGACGACGCCGGCTGGTCGGTGGTGTGGAGCAGGGCGGACTACCACTGGTGCACGAAGGCCCCTGACGGCTCGATGGTCACCTACGTCAAGGGCGACATCTACCGGGGCAACAAGTAATCCAGGAGCTAGGTCTCCGGGCGTAGCAGCAAGAAATGCAGAAGCGAAAGGGAGTTGCGCCGGGCGCGACTCCCTTTCGCATATCCGGACGCTATTTCGTGTTCATCTTTCGGAGGAATCCTCATGGCGAAGAGGCTGAGCGACGCCCACATCCAGATCCTGGGCGCCGCAGCAAACGGTTGGCTGTACAGCTCGCGGTCGTGGGACGGGTGGAGCTTCTCGATCAGCACTATGGTCCCGAACGAGAACGGCAAGCTCATCTCGAAGGGCACCCGATCGATCCCGCGTGTGGCGACCGTCCTCAAGCTCCAGAGGGACGGGCTGCTCGCCCTGCCGGAGAAGGGGGGCGTCACGCCCCGGCTCACGAAGGAGGGGCGGGCCGCCCTGGACGCGGACGAGCGCACCGTCGAGGTTGTGGCCGGCAGGACGCTTCAGGTCGTGCTCAAGAATCCGCCGGTCGAGCCGAACGCGCCTATCGACCTCAGTGAGTACGACAAGCCGATCCCAAAGACAGGTGGCCGGTAACCGTGCCGAAGGGCAACTACACGGTCGAGCGTGAGACGCGAGGCGGGACGGTTCGCTGGGTCCACGTGCGCGGCGACATCAACGACTTCAACCAGAACGCGGCGGACCGCATGTGCAACACGGAGGCCAGGAAATGGGCAGCCGAGCTCGGGATGACCGCCGGCAGTTGGGTCTCCGGCGGCGGTGAATACGGCCCCAAGTTCCGGCACTCCCTTTGCTTCACCTTCAAGCCAAAGTCCGACAGCTGACCGATGACGAGAGCGCGCGGGGACTGCACCACAACCCGCGCGCTGTCACCACCTGTCAGCCATTCCAATTCAGCAATTCAGGAGGGGAATTCACGTGCCGTACGTCAAGAACGAGAGCCTGCCGATCCTGCCGTGGGACGGCAAGAAGCCGGGTGAGATCGAGCCCGGTACCGCGGTGCGGGTCACGCCGTACTACAAGGTCCCGTCCGGCCGTTCGAGCCTGACGACGGTCCACACCGACTTCACCGTGGCGGCCATCGTGGACCGGCCGTTCGGTGACGACGCCGTGTTCGTGAAGTGGCACGGCGACGTGCTCAGCGGCTCGCCGTGGCTGGTGCTCGGCGACGAGTGGTTCAAGCCCAACGAGCTGCACGACTTCTGCTGCCAGTGTCCGCGCTGCAAGGGCGAGGAGATCTGGGTCGAGGCGGAGGAGCGCTGATCATGGCCGAGCGCACGGGCGACATGCGGAAGCTGCGGGAGCTGATCGAGGAGGTGCGACCGGGCTGGCGGGTCGAGGTCACCAACCACGACTACATCAAGGACAGTCGGCAGACCACGGTGACGCACCTGTTGGACGACGTGTACGGCAGCGGCCGGCCGGGCTACATCGCGCGGATCGACGGCCCGGCGGTGAAGAGCCAGGGGCGCAGCTTCACGACGTCGTACTTCACGTGGCCGCAGGACGGTGACGACTTCGAGGTACAGGGGCTGACGCTGCGCAGGTACAGGCAGAGCTATGGGTCGCGCGTCTGCGCGCTGACGCTGAAGTTCGAGGAGGCGAAGTGAGCGGGCGCCTGTACGTGGAACGGACGTGGTTGGTCGTGCTATCGGCCTACAACTCGCGGGCGTCTTGGGGCGGAGCGTGGTTCGAGTACGAGTGCCGGGGTTGGTCGGAGGAGGACGCGATCAACCGGCTGCCGTGTACGCACTTCGCGCCGGATGAGGTGCGAGTGCGGGCGACGGGTGGTGAGTGCCGGCACGCGCAGCCGTGCTTCGCGAACCACGACCCGAAGCCGTACTTCCCGGAGTGGTCGATTGCGTCGCAGGAGGTGCAGACGCGGATGCGCTGGGAGCGGTTGAGCACCCCGGAGTACGGGGCCGGGTGGAAGAAGTGGCAGCGGCCGTGGGGGTCGACGCTCGTCGGCTCGGGCTGGAACGGCAAGAAGGACTGGAGCCGATGACGGACGAGGAGTACCGCGCGTACGAGCTGCGCAAGGTGGCGGGTTCGACGGATGTGCGGCTGAAGGTCTGGGGCGAGAACGGCGAGATGCGGTGGCTGTCGTTGACGCCGGAGCTGTTCGCGAAGGTGTCGGCGGTGCTGACGGAGGAGTCGGCGTGACCTGGGTCATGGCCGAGCCGGGCGTCATGGACGACGACGGCACACACGGGGACGAGCAGCGCGGCCCGGCCTGCTCGGTGCGATTTACCAACCCGGATCTCCCGGGTGCGGTGGTCACGGTCTACGCCTACGCCCACACACCAGAGCGCGAGAACACGGTGACCGAGTACGCCACCGGCTGGAACCCCGAGGACCCGGACAGCCAGCCGGAGTGGACACGGCAGGCCTACGACTCGCTCGACACCCGCCCGTTCAACAGGAACGTGGACGCGGCGACCGCAGCGGCCCGCACCTGGATTCGATCCCTCGACCCCGAGCGGGACTTCCGCTGGGACGGAAAGGAGTTCTGATGAGTGACTGGTTCGACCCCGAGGCCGGGGTGGTGCTCATGCATCCGTGCGACCTCAAGACCGGAATGCGGCTGGCCAGTCGGCGCATCGACGAGAACGACCGACAGGTGACAGTTCTCACGCCGCTCTGGACGGCGAAGCACGACTCGGGGCGCACCTCGGACGGGGAGTTCCACTCGTGGCGCTCGTTCAGCCCCGACAGCGGGGTGCGAGTGTGGGCGCACCCGGAGATCCGGCCGGAGTTCATGCCGCCGCACGAGGGCACCTGGATCACCAACATCCCCTCGTCGAGGTATTCGACGGAATACACCGACGGCGCGCGCACGCTGCGCACCGAGGTGCTCGGCGGGCGCACGTACACCCTGCACCGCAAGGCCGACCGGAGCTGGGGACGCGCGTCGTGGGTCATCCGCGAGGAGCACGGCGAGAGGTGGTTCGGGCCGTCGCGCGATAGTCACGACCTGGCGGAGGAGCAGTTCGATGCGATCATGGCGGGGAAGGCGTGGTGAGCGCGGCCGACAACGACGTGCTGGCCACCAGCGCGGACGGTGCCTTCCGGGTACGGGTGGTGCCCGACTCCGACCCGCCGAACCCGCGCACGCATTTCGACCAGCTCGTGCACGTGATCGCCACCGATCGGCGGGGTCGCTACATCAAGGTCGACGACGACGCCGGCCCCCTGGCCGACGCCTTTGACCGACTGCGAGGGGGCCTCAACCACGTCTTCATCCGGTGGGCGCGGATCTTTCCCGGGGCGGTGGTGGTCGAGTCGCAGCCGGCCGACGGCTGGGGCCCGAACGGCGCGGGCGGCCTCGTCTTCGACTCCTACACCGAGGCCGACGCCGGGGAGGATGCGGTGAACTACCCGCCGGGTGTCGAGGGGCTCATCCCGCAGGCCGACGGGTCGTTCAGCAAGGCGAAGAAGCTGCTGCTCGACGGCTCACCGATCTACCTACCGGTCAAGGCGCCAGGCACTCACCAGGTGATTACACCGTTCACGCACTCCCTCAAAGGCTGCCGGGTCGACTTCGACGACCTTGCCGAGGTGCCCGCCGGCTCCGCCGGCCACTTCGCTTCCAGCCGGCACAACGCCTTACGGACCGCCACGGGGTGGATCTGAGACGCGGCCGCCTACCGACTTCGAGACGGCGAGGCGTTCACCTCTCACAGCGGGTCCGCCAACGACGAGAGGCGTATCCAGCCGCCCCTCGCCAACCTGGTGCCCGCGCACCGCATGAACGACGAGCCGGTCGCCGCTGGCGGCGACCGGCTCGACCACGACGCCACGGACGGAGGTCCGTACCTCGTGCGGTGGGAGATCGACAGCGATGAAGAAGCCTGGCCGGCCCAGGCCGCCCTGAACGCCTGGCGGGCGAAATTCCGCCGGGGCTACGAGAGCCCTCCGCCGACGACGCCTGCGTCTTCACCGTCATCGACGGGTCCGCCGGTCGGAGCGTCCAGATCGACCTCAGCGACGAACGGCACACCAACCTCTTGTGCGACATCCCGTGAGTTCTCCTGAGCCCCGCTGAGTCGTCGAGGCCATGGCCAGGGGCTTCGTCCTCCTTCGAGTGCTCTGCCCGCCCGTGACGTAACTTCGGGATTCCCGAAGCGTTCTCAGCTCGTACGACCGATCTGCGGTCCGGTCGAAGGCGAGGAGGCGCGGGTTGACGGCGCTAGCGGTGGTGCGGGACCTACGCGAGTACCGCGAGCCGGTCTCGGCGGAGGAGCTGGAGCGGTTCGAGACCGACGTGCTGGCCGGCTTCGTGCTAGCGAGGGCCTCGGCGGGGCTGACGGACGGCACGATCCGCGGGGACGTCGGGCACCTGGAGCAGGTGCGGACCTGGTTCGGCCGCCCGCTGTGGGACATGGAGCCAGCCGACGCGGACGCCTACTTCGGGCGGGTGCTGCGGGGCTCGCCCAGCGGCACCCGCCTGGCCCGCTCGCAGGCGCTGAGCACGTACTTCCTGTTCCTGGAGCTGCGACACAAGGTCGAGATCCACCGGATGACCGGGCGGGTCGCGGAGTGCCCGATCGACGAGATGAACCGCCCGCGCGGCTCCAAGGACGCCCAGCTGCGGATCCCGCCGACCGCTTCGGAGGTCGACCGGCTGTTCACCGGCTGGGGCGGGGAGTTGGCGACCTGCCGCAAGTTCGCCCCGACTGCTCGGAACTACACCGCAGCCAAGCTGATGTCCCAGGTCGGCCTGCGGGTGAGCGAGGCATGCGGCCTCGACCTCACCGACATCAAGTGGCACCTGGGCCGGTTCGGCAAGCTCCACGTCCGCCTCGGCAAGGGGGCCCGTGGCTCGGGGCCGCGCGAGCGGATGGTGCCGCTGATCAACGGGGCAGACCGAACGCTGCGGTGGTTCATCGAGGACGTCTGGGGCCAGTTCGATGACGACCACACCCGGCCCGGCGCCCCGCTGTTCCCGTCCGAGCGCAGATGCGCCGACGGATCCTCGCGCCGGGTCGGCGACGACGCCCTGCGGAACGGTCTGGCCGCGGCCGTCGGGGCTCATCTTCCGGGCTGGAGCGAGAAGTTGACGCCACACGTCCTGCGGCATTTCTGTGCGTCCGAGCTCTACTCGGGCGGTCTGGACCTGGTCGCAATTCAGGAGGTTTTGGGACATTCCTGGATCGCCACGACGATGCGATACGTCCACGTCCAGCAGACCCGGGTGGAAGACGCCTGGCTCGCCGGGCAGCAACGGGCCGCGAAGCGGCTGGAAGGACTGATGGGATGAAGTGGAACCTGCGGCTGACCGCCGCGAACAAGGGCATCTGGAAGGCGTCCGAGCTGCAGCGGAGCCTGGCCGAGCACGGGCTGGTCATCTCGGCCGGGAAGATGTCCGGCCTGTGGTCCGGCCAGCCGGTCTCCCTCAAGCTGGAGGACCTGGACGTCATCTGCGTCGTGCTCGGCTGCGAGATCGGTGACCTCCTGCTGCCCGAACCGGAGAAGGTCTCCCGTCCCGGGCAGCAGGAGACCGGGCAAGTCGCTGTCGCCGCGGCGGCGGGGTCGGCGTTGGTGCCCCGTCGCCGGGACGGGCGCTCGATCCCCCCGATGTGATGGCCTACGTTCTGCCGGCGGGCAGGTGCAAACCGCCGACCAGTTGCCCGGACTGCTTCGGCTGGGGCGTGCTGCCCGGCCGCGCGTGCAGTGCGTGCCAGAGCTTCCGCCGCACCGAGGAGCCCGCCGAGTGCGGCGGCTGCCACCGGGTGGTGCGGCTGAAGAAGGGCTACTGCCGTCTGTGCTGGCATCAGGCGAGCCAGGACGCCAAAGGCGAAGTCACCGTGCTGCAGCCCTACTTGGAGCAGGTGCGGCACCACCAGCTGTTCCTGATCAACCTCCACCGGCCACGGTGTCCGGGCCCGCCGCGCGGCAAGCGCCGGGGACGGCCGCGGCTTCCCGACCCGGCCCCGGCACGTCCGCGGGCCTGCGGCTGGGTCCAACCGGCGCTGTTCGAGGCCCGCCGCGACTTCACCCGCTTCGACCGCCGGGAACACGCACGGCTCGACAACCCCTGGCTGGCCTGGGCCCGGCATGCCGCCCAACGCCTCGGCGAGGCCCACGGCTGGCCCCGAGGCGTCCGCCTGGACGTCGACCGGGCCCTGGTCATCGTGCTGTCCGGCCACACCGGCGGCGACATCGTCCGGTACTCCGAGATGTTCCCCGCGCTGCGGTCCCGTGGACTCAGCGTCGAACGCACCGCGGAAGTGCTCGACCACATCGGCGTCTTCCTCGACGACCGGCCGTCCTCCTTCGACCGCTGGCTGGAGTCCAAGCTCGACGGCCTCGCGGCCGGCATCCGGCGGGACGTCCAGGACTGGGCCCGGCTCCTGCACGACGGTGGCCCGCGGTCCCAGCCCCGGGACGTGACAACCGTCTGGGGCTACCTCAACCGGCTCCGGCCGGTGCTGCTGGAATGGTCGAACCGCTATGACCACCTGCGCGAGGTCACCCGCGACGACGTCCTCGCCCACCTGGCCACCGTCCACGGCTCGCAGCGCAAGCACGCCCTGGTCGCCCTGCGCTCGCTGTTCACCCGGGCCAAGAAGAACGGCACGATCTTCAAGAACCCGACCAGCCGCATCCGTGTTGGCCAACAGGAGAATGGCGTCATCCAGCCCCTCGGATCCGAGGATGTTCGGTCCTCCGTCGCCGCGGTGACACGCCCGGCCGACCGGCTGATCCTCGCCCTCGCGGCCGTCCACGCCGCCCGGCCCGGTGCGATCCGCCGCCTCCAGCTCGACGACCTTGACATCGGCGACCGCCGACTCGTCATCGCTGGCCGTGTCCGGCCCCTGGACGAACTCACCCTGCAGGCCGCCCTCGGCTGGCTGGAGCACCGGCGACAGCGCTGGCCCGACACCGCCAACCCGCACCTGCTGATCAACAAGCAGACCGCGCTGGAAACCGGCCCCATCAGCGGCGTCTCAGTCTCCGCCGCGCTTCGCGGCCAGACCGCCACCCTGGAACGGCTCCGCGTCGACCGCCAACTCGAAGAAGCCCTCGTCCGCGGCCCGGACCCGCTCCACCTTGCGGAGGTCTTCGGCCTGGCGGAGAAGACCGCCATCCGCTACGCGGACTCCGCCAAGGCCCTCCTGGCCCAGACCGCGGAGACCGGCCCGTGTCTTGACCGCCAACCCACGGGTCCACACCCCAGAATCAGGGCAGTCGACCCGTGGGTTCGCGTTGAAGAACCTTCAGTTTCCGCGAACTCGCGGGGGTCTCGGGGTGCCGTTAACGACCATGTCATGAGCCCCAAACGAGCTCACGGCCTCTCAGTGGCTGTGATCCGGGTGGCGTAGGCCCGGTACGCCTTGCGTTCGGCCGCCCCTGCCGTGTCGGCTGCGAGGGCGGCGCTCTGCTGCAGCGCGGCCCGGTGAAGTTCGAGCGGTGCGGTGATCCGAAGCGAGTGGCCTTGACCCCGGCGGATGGTCCGGCCGGACGCGAGCGCCTGGCGGACGGCTTCGTCACCGGCGGCGCGCAGGTGGTCGGCGAGCAGACCGGGCAGGTCGAGCGCCACCGCCGGGTTCGGCGCCGATACGGGCCGCTGGTCGCCGGGGTCGGCCGGGGCTGCGTCGAGATGCTCGGGCAGTTCGCGGGCGCCGGCGGCGTCCAGGACGCGGCGGATGGTCTTCGGGGCGACCTGGTGCTGCCGGGCGAGGGCCTTGACCGCGGCGCCTTCGCCGTATGCCTCGACGACCTCGGCCAGCTCGCCCGGACCGCGGACATCTCCCGCGACACCGTGTACGACGACCTGCGCGCCCGGGGGATCGACCCGAAGGACAAGGCGGCCACCGGCCGGCCCCTGCCGCGCTTCGCGCCGCTGCGCGCGGAGGCCATGCGCGAGCTCGCCGACCTGGCCGACGCCGCCGTCGGCCCGGCAATGCTCACCGTGGCACCCGATCAGCTCGCGCTGACCGCCTGGGCGATGACCGGCGCCCTGGGCAGGATCGCCGAGCTGCTGGACGACCCCGAGAACCGTCCGTGGCACCGCGACGTGCTGGCCCAGGACCTGGCCGAGCGGCTGCGTACGGCGCTCGGCCACGCGCACGCCGTCGAGGCGGCCGGGCAGACGGACCGCCAGCTGGCCAGCCGCACCCACAACCACATCCTGAGCGTCATCGAGGACGAGACCGTGGCCGGCGCCGCCGCACTCACCCTCGTCCTGCCGCCCGACGGGGACCAGGTCACCGTGCACATCGAGCACGCCCACGGCGACCGACCGCAGGGGTGGACCGTGCTCCGCTCCGACAGCCCGCTGCTGGACCCGGAGCTGGACGGCGCGGAGCACCTGGCGATCCAGGCCGCGCTGGCGACCCTGGCCGAGACCCTGGGCCGACACCTGCTGTCCGACGAGGAGAAGGACCAGAAGTCGGTGCCGCCGGTGCGGATCTGCGGCGCCCTCTACCCCCCGGTACTGCACGCTGCCGCCCGGCCACCAGCACCGTGTCCACCAGACCGCCAACGGCGCCCAGTGGCCCGTCGAGCCCACGCCGTAACCACCCGCTCGCTGCTCCGTTCCTCTCACACACCCCGTCAAGGAGACCGGAATGACGTACGACGACTTCGAGGACCGTTACGAGGCCGAGGCCCAGAACCGGCGCCGGCAGGCCGCCGACCTGGAGTACATCGCCACCTACTACGCGCTGGAGCGCCGCCTGGGCATCCGCGTCGCACTCGGCGGCCGGGTCCGCAGCGAAGGCCGCGCGGGCACCATCGTGGACACCGTCGGCCACCGGCTGCGGGTGCTGTTCGACGGGGAGGAGGCGCCGCGCATCCGCCACACCACCTCGGGCATGGAGTACGAGACGGTCGCTGGGTGGATCGCGGCCACGCCCGTTTCCGACCCCTGCGTCGGCGTTCCGGTCGGGGCGGCGTGATGTCGGTGCTCACCCTGGCGGCCCTCAAGGATTCCATCGCGGGGAACCTCGCCCCGACGGGCGTCACCGGTATCACCTTCGCCGAGCCCGGTGAGATCACCGATGCCCGCAACCGGATCCGAGGGCGGGAAGACGCCTACATGCATGTGAGCGACGGTACATATCGCGGTTGCCTGTGCGGCTACACCGTGCAGCGCCTCGGGCCCCCCGGGACGCTCGAGTGCCCCGTCTGCGTGCTTCTCGACGCCTGAACGACACAGGGCAGGCCTGGTTCGACGAGCAGCGGCGATCCGAGTGCCGCGACAACAGCGGGGAGACTGGCGAGCGTATCCGCGTCTACGTTCCGGCAGGCACCGTCGTCGACTCCTTCCCCATCGACGCCGGCGACCGGGGATGAACCTCCTGAAAGGAACAGGCCCCGCATGGCCGAGCCCTCGATCCCCGAATCGGTCGACGCCTACGAACCCGACGACCCGAAGGGTCCGCTCTGGCTGAATCGCCTACAGCTGCTGGTAGTCGAACAGGCGACGGCACCCCATAAAATAGCCACCCCCTCGGCGACGAAGGCCCCGGAGAATCCTTGGGTTCAAGGGGTCGTCGCAACACCACTTGGTTTTAGGTGGTGAGTAGATCACGTAGACGCTCGGCTGGGGTATTCCAGCCGAGCGTCTTG
>NZ_JBIVRD010000061.1:0-31866 GCF_044755565.1 Kitasatospora sp. NPDC092286
CCGGTGCGGAGTAATTCGCACGCCGGGTGCGGGAGGGGGCCCGAGGGAGACGACCGACGGAGACGTCGGCACCGCGCCCACGGGCCTACCTCACCTGGGTGGAGAAGAACAAGGACACCACCCAGAAGCTCGCCAACGCGTTCGTGAAGACCCTCAAGTGGATGTCCACCCACACCCCCGCGGAGATCGCCGAGAAGATGCCCGCCGACTACGCGCAGGGCGGGGCCGAGCAGTACGCGGCGGCGATCAAGGCGACCCTGCCGATGTTCACCACGGACGGCGTGATGCCGGCCGACGGCCCGAAGACGGTGCTCGCCGTGCTCGCGGCCTTCCACCCGGACGTCAAGGGCAAGGAGGGCTCGATCGACCTCGCCCGCACCTACACCACCGAGTTCGTCAGCAAGGCCGCCACGGGCTGACCACCGCGCCGACGGTCCCGCGTCCACTCCCACGGGCGCGGGGTCGTCACCGTGCCGGAAGCAGCGGGAGCCGGCGACGGGGGAGGGCCGTCACCGCGCCCGGACGACCGTCACGTCCATCCGCGACGGCGTGCCCGCCGCCTTGCCACAGCTCTCCGGGCGCGGCGGCTCGCTCACCCCCTCCACGACCTCGACCTCCCAGGCCCGGCCGTCCTCGTGCACCACGTCCACCAGCCAGCGCCCCTCGCCCGCCGGCGACTGGGCCAGGGTCAGCGCGTCCACCCTGGTCTCCCCGGTGGCCAGCCGCACCGCGTGGTCGGCCGCCTGGCCCGGGCGGTCCCAGCCCGAGCAGCCCCGCGACCACTCCGGCACCATGTGTCCGGAGGCCGTCGCGGCCAGTACCTCCTTGGCGCTCTCCGGCGTCAGCCGCCCGTAGGCGTAGCCGTACGGCAGCACCAGCATGGTGGGGGAGAAGCGGTGCCCGCCCAGGTGCGTCACCTCCCACACCTCGCTGTGCCCGGCCGCCGCCAGCTCGGCCGCCAGCGGACGCCCCAGCAGCGCGCAGCAGCGGTCCCGCCGGCCGTTGGTGCACACCAGGGCGACGGGACCGCCGACGTGCGCCGTGCCGAAGCCTCCGTGGTCGCCCGCCCCGAGCTCGCCGAAGTCCAGCCCGAGCAGCTCCGCCGGGTCGGCCACCGTGGCCCGGCGCACCCAGCCCCGGCCCGGCACGGTGTGCGCCACGATCACCTCGTGCCGGGCGGTCGGCAGGCAGTCCGCGTGCCGCCCGGGCCGGCGGATCAGTGCCACCCGCACCCCGGTTCCCGCCGCGGCCGCCTCCAGGGCCCGGCCCACGGCGGCGTCCAGATGGCTCTCACCGAGCGCCTTCGCCCCCCACGGTCCGTTCTGCTCGACCAGCAGCCAGGTGGTGGCGGTCGCCGCCGTGGCGGCCAGTGGTTCGGACAGTTCACGCGACACGGTCGCACAGGTGCTCACGCAGGCAAGGCTACCCTTGGCGCCTCGGCCGACGGCGGCCCCGGCCCGGGGCGCCGCCGTGGGCTCCCGGGGCCCCGCCCTGGACCGGGGGCCTGGCCCGACCCCGCTTCCACCGGGACCCGTACCGCAGCCGGTCTCCCGGCACAGGCCCGGAACGACGAAAACGGGGGCGGGGAACCGGCCTCCGGTGCCCCGCCCCCGCCCCGGACCCTGCTACGCCGGGCCCGCCACCACGGCGATCGGCGTCGTCACCGGAGTGCCCGAGCCGTCACGGCGCGGGTCGCGCTCGGGGAGGTCGACCGGGGCCGCTTTGGCCGTCGCGGCACGGGCCGGGGCCGCGCCCGCCCAGGCGAAGGCGAGGGCGTCCTCACCGCGGAGGAAGCGCTGGCAGCGCACGCCGCCCGTCGCCCGCCCCTTGCGCGGGTACTGCTCGAACGGCGTCACCTTCCAGGAGCTCTGCTCCTCGCCGGCCAGCGTGCCCGTGGTGCCCGCCACCGTGACCACCACCGCGTCCGCCGCCGGGTCCACCGCGGTGAACGACAGCACCCGGGCGCCGTCCGACAGCTTGATGCCGGCCATGCCGCCCGCCGGGCGGCCCTGCGGACGGACCTGGCCCGCCGGGTAGCGCAGCAGCTGCGCGTCCGAGGCGATGAAGACCAAGTCCTCCTCGCCGGTACGCAGTTCGACCGCACCGGCCAGCTCGTCACCCTCCTTGAGGGCGATCACCTCGAACTCGTCCTTGTTCGCCGGCCACTCCGGCACCACCCGCTTCACCACGCCCTGCGCCGTGCCCAGCGCCAGACCCGGCGAGGACTCGTCGAGCGTGGTCAGCGCCAGCGCCCGCTCGCCCGCCTCCAGCCGCAGGAACTCGCCCACCGCGGCGCCGCCCGCCAGCGTCGGCGACGGCGTCGGCGGCAGCGCCGGCAGGTCGATCACCGGCAGCCGCAGCACCCGGCCCGCCGAGGTGACGACACCCACGTCCGCCCGCGCGGTGGCCGGCACCGCCGACACGATCACGTCGTGCTTGGCGCGCTTCTCCGACAGCTCGAACGGCTCGCCGTCCGCCGTCCGCGCCAGCAGGCCCGTCGAGGACAGCAGCACCCGGCACGGGTCGTCCGCCACCTCCAGCGGCACCGACAGCGCCGCCGACGGCGCCGCGCCCGCCTCCAGCAGGACCGTCCGCCGCTCGGTACCGAACTGCTTGGCCACCGCGGCCAGTTCGCCCGACACCACACTGCGCAGCCGGGTGTCCGACTCCAGGATCTCGGTCAGCTCCGCGATCTCGGAGTTGAGCTTGGCCTGCTCCTCCTCCAGCTCCACCCGGTCGAAACGGGTCAGCCGGCGCAGCGGGGTGTCCAGGATGTACGCCGTCTGCGTCTCCGACAGCGAGAAGCGCTCCATCAGGCGCTCCTTCGCCTGCGCCGCGTTGTCGCTGGACCGGATGATCGCGATGACCTCGTCGATGTCGACCAGCGCCACCAGCAGACCCTCGACCAGGTGCAGCCGCTCCTGACGCTTGCGCCGACGGAAGTCGCTGCGCCGGCGGACCACCGAGAAGCGGTGGTCGACGTAGACCTCCAGCAGCTCCTTCAGGCCCAGCGTCAGCGGCTGGCCGTCCACCAGCGCCACGTTGTTGATGCCGAAGGTCTCCTCCATCGGCGTCAGCTTGTACAGCTGCTCCAGCAGCGCCTCCGGCACGAAGCCGTTCTTCACCTCGATCACCAGCCGCAGCCCGTGCGCGCGGTCGGTCAGGTCCTTGACGTCCGCGATGCCCTGCAGCTTCTTCGCGTTGACCAGGTCCTTGATCTTCGAGATGACCTTCTCCGGGCCGACGTTGTACGGCAGCTCGGTGACCACGATGCCCTTGCGGCGGGCCGTGACGCTCTCGATCGACGTGGTCGCGCGGATCTTGAAGGTGCCGCGCCCCGACTCGTACGCGTCCCGGATGCCCGACAGACCGACGATCCGGCCGCCGGTCGGCAGGTCCGGACCGGGGACGAACCGCATCAGCGTGTCCAGGTCCGCGTTCGGGTGCTTGATCAGATGCCGGGCGGCCGCGACCACCTCGGACAGGTTGTGCGGCGGCATGTTGGTCGCCATGCCGACCGCGATCCCGGTCGCGCCGTTCACCAGCAGGTTGGGGAAGGCGGCCGGCAGCGCCATCGGCTCCTGCTCGCTGCCGTCGTAGTTCGGGCCGAAGTCGACGGTGTCCTCGTGGATCGACTCCACCAGCGCCATCGACGCCGCCGTCAGCCGCGACTCGGTGTACCGCATCGCGGCCGGCGGGTCGTCGTTGCCCAGCGAACCGAAGTTGCCGTGGCCGTCGATCAGCGGCAGACGCATCGAGAACGGCTGCGCCATCCGGACGACCGAGTCGTAGATGGAGGCGTCACCGTGCGGGTGCAGCCGGCCCATCACCTCGCCCACCAGGCGGGCGCACTTGACGTGTCCGCGGTCCGGCCGCAGGCCCATCTCGTTGGCCTGGTACAGGATCCGCCGGTGCACCGGCTTCAGACCGTCCCGCGCGTCGGGCAGCGCACGCGAGTAGATCACCGAGTAGGCGTACTCCAGGAAGGAGCCCTGCATCTCGTCCACGACGTCGACGTCGAGGATCCGCTCCTCGAAGTCTTCGGGCGGCGGGGTCTGCGAACTGCGGCGGGCCATCGCGGCGGGGCTCCCTTACGTCTCGCTTGCGTCTCGTCTGCGTCTGTCATCGGCTGGTCGTCAACAGGGCTCAGCGCCCCCATTGTGGACCCTCAAGCCGACACTCCCAGCCAGCGCCCCTCTTCCGCCCCTGGCGAACGCCCTGTCCGCGCGGACACATCCGCGCCCCCCGTGCGTTGCACCACAATGGGGGACGCCACACGAACCCCGACATCGACGACGGGAAGGACCCGAGCGCATGGCCAACCCGGCCCCCGCATCAGCCTCCACCGGAGGAACTGGCGCTGCCATCGCCATCACCGAGCACCGCCTGGCCAACGGCCTGCGTGTCGTCCTCTCCGAGGACCACCTCACCCCGGTCGCCGCCGTCTGCCTCTGGTACGACGTCGGCTCCCGCCACGAGGTGAAGGGCCGCACCGGGCTGGCCCACCTGTTCGAGCACCTCATGTTCCAGGGCTCCGCCAACGTCTCCAACAACGGCCACTTCGAACTGGTCCAGGGCGCCGGCGGCTCCCTCAACGGCACCACCAGCTTCGAGCGGACCAACTACTTCGAGACCATGCCCGCCCACCAGTTGGAGCTCGCGCTCTGGCTGGAGGCCGACCGGATGGGCTCGCTGCTCGCCGCCCTCGACGAGACGTCGATGGAGAACCAGCGCGACGTCGTCAAGAACGAGCGCCGCCAGCGCTACGACAACGTCCCGTACGGCACCGCCTTCGAGAAGCTCACCGCACTCTCCTTCCCCGACGGCCACCCGTACCACCACACCCCGATCGGCTCCATGGCCGACCTGGACGCGGCCACGCTGGAGGACGCCCGCGCGTTCTTCCGCACCTACTACGCGCCCAACAACGCCGTCATCTCCGTCGTCGGCGACATCGACCCCGAGCAGACCATCGCCTGGGTCGAGAAGTACTTCGGCAGCATCCCCGCCCACGACGGCAAGCAGCCCCCGCGCGACGGCACCCTGCCCGACACCATCGGCCGTGAGATCCGCGAGCTGATCCGCGAGGACGTCCCGTCCCGCGCCCTGATGGCCGCCTACCGCCTCCCGCACGACGGCACCCGCGAGGCCGACGCCGCCGACCTGGCCCTGACCATCATCGGCAGCGGCGAGTCCAGCCGCCTCTACAACCGCCTGGTCCGCCGTGACCGCTCCGCCGTCGCGGCCGGCTTCGGCCTGCTCCGCCTCGCCGGCGCACCCAGCCTCGGCTGGCTCGACGTCAAGACCTCCGGTGACGCCACCATCGAGCAGATCGACAGGGCCGTCGACGAGGAGCTCGCCCGGTTCGCCGCCGAGGGCCCCACCCCGGCCGAACTCGAGCGCGCCCAGGCCCAGATCGAGCGCGAATGGCTCGACCGTCTCACCACCGTCGCCGGCCGCGCCGACGAACTCTGCCGTTTCGCCGTCCTGTTCGGCGACCCGAAGCTGGTGAACGAAGCCCTCCCCAAGGTCCTCGACATCACCGCCGAGGAGGTCCAGGCCGTCGCCAAGACCCGGCTGAACCCCGAGAACCGGGCCGTCCTCGTCTACGAGCCCACCGCCGACGACGAGACCGCCGCCACCGCCGAGACCGACGAGGAGGGCGCTGCCGCATGAGCACCGACTACGTCCCCGCCATGACGTTCCACCCCCAGCCCCAGCCCGGCACCCCCAGCCCGTGGGCGTTCCCCGCCCCCGAGCGCACCGCCCTCGGCAACGGCATCACCGTCCTGCACTGCCACCGTCCCGGCCAGCAGCTGGTCGCCGTCGACGTCCTCGTCGACGCCCCGCTCGCCGCCGAGCCCGAGGGCCTCGACGGCATCGCCGGCATCCTCGCCCGCGCCCTCAACGAGGGCACCGACACCCTCAGCGCCGAGGAGTTCGCCGCCGAGCTGGAGCGCGCCGGAGCCACCCTCGACGCGCACGCCGACCACCCGTGCATCCGGGTCTCGCTGGAGGTCCCCGCCTCCCGCCTGGCCCGCGGCCTCGGCCTGCTCGCGGACGCGCTGCGCGCCCCCGCGCTGCCCGAGGACGAGATCGAGCGGCTGGTCGCCAACCGCCTCGACGAGATCGTCCACGAGCAGGCCAACCCGGCCCGCCGCGCCGCCAAGGCCCTGTACGCCGAGCTCTTCGACGGCGCCGACCGCCTCTCCCGCCCCCGCGGCGGCACCGCGGAGACGGTCAAGTCCATCGACCGGGCCGCCGTCAGGGCCTTCTACGAGGCCCACATCCGCCCCGCCACCACCACCGTCGTCGTGGTCGGCGACCTCACCGGCGCCGACCTGCCCGCGCTGCTGGAGGCCACCCTCGGCACCTGGACCGGCTCCGCCGCCGCGCCCAGCGTCCACGCCCCGGTCACCGGCGACGACACCGGCCGCGTCGTCATCGTCGACCGTCCCGGCTCGGTGCAGACCCAGCTGCTCATCGGGCGCATCGGCCCCGACCGGCACGACCCCGCCTGGGCCGCCCAGATCCTCGGCACCTACTGCCTCGGCGGCACCCTCACCTCCCGCCTGGACCGCGTCCTGCGCGAGGAGAAGGGCTACACCTACGGCGTCCGGGCGTTCGCCCAGCCGCTGCGCTCCTCGGCCGACGGCAGCGGCCGCTCGCTGCTCGCGATCAGCGGCTCGGTGGACACCGCCTCCACCGCCCCGGCGCTCGCCGACACCTGGACCATCCTGCGCACCCTCGCCGCCGAGGGCCTCACCGACGCCGAGCGCGACGAGGCCGTGCGGTTCCTGGTCGGCGTCGCCCCGCTGAAGTACGAGACCGCGGGCTCGGTCGCCGGCACCCTGGCGGACCAGGTGGAGCAGCATCTGCCGGACGACTACCAGGCGGAGGTCTACCGGCAGCTGGCGGAGCTGCCGACGGCCGCCGCCACCGAGGCCGTCGTGGCGGCCTTCCCGCCGGAGCGCCTGGTCACGGTCCTCGTCGGCGATGCCGCCACGATCGCCGGCCCGGTGCGCGAGCTCGGCATCGGTGAGGTCACCGTGGTCAGCGCCTGACGTCCGGCGCCCGAACCCCGGCACCCGGCGTGCCGAACGGGGCCCGGTGGAGCGTTTCGCTCCGCCGGGCCCCGCCGCGTTAATTCCCTTGCGGGGGCTGTTCGCCGCATGGGTAGATATCCCCTGGCACACACGGACGAAAGGAGGCGGTCACATGCGGGTCGAGCAAGCCATACAGCGCTCCCCGAGGCCGTCCTCCCGATGTGCCCTGGGCGCCTGAGCGCCCTCCCACGCTTCTCCCGAGCCGCACCGGGCTTCTCCGTGCGGCACCCCGCCTAGGCTTGAACCAACCGACCTTTGGAGGTCGTTCCGCCATGCCGTACACCGAGGTACCCGGCGTCCGGGTTCCGATCCGGATGTGGACCGACCCGGCCACCGTCGAGGGCCAGGCCATGCAGCAGCTGCGCAACATCAGCTCGCTGCCCTGGCTGCACGGCCTCGCCGTGATGCCCGACGTCCACCTGGGCAAGGGCGCCACGGTCGGCTCCGTGATCGCCATGAAGGGCGCCGTCTGCCCGGCGGCGGTCGGGGTGGACATCGGCTGCGGGATGAGCGCGGTGAAGACCTCGCTCACCGCCAAGGACCTGCCGGACGACCTCTCCCGCCTCCGCTCCAAGATCGAGGAGGCCATCCCGGTGGGTCGCGGTCTGCACACCGACCCGGTCGACCCGCGCAAGCTGCACGGCTTCGCCACGGCGGGCTGGGACGACTTCTGGCAGCGCTTCGACGGCGTGGCCCAGGAGGTCAAGTGGCGCCGCGAGCGGGCCGCGCAGCAGATGGCGACCCTGGGCGGCGGTAATCATTTCATCGAGTTGTGTGTTGATGACACCGGCGCCGTCTGGCTGATGCTGCACTCCGGTTCTCGCAACATCGGCAAGGAGCTGGCGGAGCACCACATGGGCGTCGCCCGTTCGCTGCCGCACAACCAGGGGCTGATCGACCGTGATCTCGCGGTCTTCATCGCGGACACCCCGCAGATGGCCGCCTACCGCCAGGACCTCTTCTGGGCCCAGGAGTACGCCAAGAACAACCGGGCCCTGATGATGGCGCTCTTCCAGGACGTGGTCCGCCGTGAGTTCCGCCGGGCGAAGGTCACCTTCGACGAGGTGATCAGCTGCCACCACAACTACGTCAGCGAGGAGCGCTACGACGGTGTCGACCTGCTGGTGACCCGCAAGGGCGCGATCAAGGCCGGCTCCGGTGACTTCGGCATCATCCCGGGCTCGATGGGCACCGGCTCGTACATCGTCCGCGGCCTGGGCAACGAGGCGGCGTTCAACTCCGCCTCGCACGGCGCCGGCCGCAAGATGAGCCGGACGGCGGCGAAGAAGCGGTTCACCACGCATGACCTGGCCGAGCAGACCAAGGGCGTGGAATGCCGCAAGGACAGCGGGGTGGTGGACGAGATCCCCGGCGCCTACAAGCCGATCGAGAAGGTCATCGCCCAGCAGAAGGACCTCGTCGAGGTCGTGGCGCACCTGAAGCAGGTGGTCTGCGTCAAGGGCTGACGCGGGTGGCGCGGCCCCTCTGATGACTCCCGGGGTGGCCCGGCGACGGCGGCGGGGCCGTGCGGCCCCCGGCCGTGTCGGGAGCCGGTCATGCCGCGAGGGGTGCACCGCGATGGCGGTGCACCCCTCGTGTGACGGTGCTCAGGCGGCGGCCGGCAGCTCGTCGAGGCCCTCCTGGACCAGCTTGGCGAGGCGGTCCAGGGCCTGGTCGGCGCCCTCGGCGTCGGAGGCGAGGACGACCTCCTCGCCGCCCTGGGCGCCGAGGCCGAGCAGCCCGAGCATGGAGGCGGCGTTGACCGGGTTGCCGCCGGGCTTGGCGATGGTGACGGGCACGCCGGTGGCCGTGACGGCCCGGACGAAGATGGAGGCGGGACGGGCGTGCAGGCCCTCGGCCCAACCGATGGTGACGCGGCGCTCAGCCATGAGACGTGCCTTTCCGGTGAAGCTGTCACGGCCGTGCTCGGGGTGGCGGCCATGTTGTCTAGACCAGTGTTGCACGCAGGTGACCCCTCCGAGCCGCCGCGTTCGGGACTTGTGATTGTTTCTTTCGGGGGCATAAGCCCCGGCCAGTGGCCCTGTCCACCCTGCCGCGAGCACACACCCGACGCCATTCGGCTCGCCGCCGGATAACCTGACGAATGTGGACGACTCCGCGGCACCGCGCCCCCAGCAGGACCCCGGCCAGACCCCCCGTCGGGACCTCGTAAAGGCCTCCCGAACGGACCTGAAGCGGGACCCGCAGGACACCGAACCGGACTACCCGCAGCACTGGGAAGCCGACATCCTGTTGCGCGACGGCGGCACGGCGCGGATCCGGCCGATCACACCCGCGGACGCGGGCCGGCTGGTCGAGTTCTACGAACAGGTCTCGGACCAGTCCAAGTACTTCCGCTTCTTCGCGCCCTACCCCCGGCTCTCCGACAAGGACGTCCGCCGCTTCACCCACCACGACTTCGTGAACCGGGTCGGCCTCGCCGTCGTGATCCGCGACCGCTTCATCGCCACCGTCCGCTACGACCGGATCGACGCCGACGGCCGGCCCTCCATCACCGGCACCGACGCCGAGGTGGCGTTCCTGGTGCAGGACGCCCACCAGGGCCGCGGCGTGGCCTCGGCCCTGCTGGAGCACATCGCGGCGGTGGCGCAGGAGCGCGGCATCCGCCGCTTCCAGGCCGAGGTGCTGCCGGAGAACCGCAAGATGGTGAAGGTCTTCACCGACGCCGGCTACACCCAGCACCGCAGCTTCGCCGACGGCGTGGTGCACCTGGAGTTCGACCTGGAGCCGACCGCCGCCTCACTCGCCGTCATGCGGGCGCGCGAGCACCGTGCCGAGGCGCGGTCCGTGCAGCGGCTGCTCACCCCGCGCTCGGTGGCGGTGCTCGGCGTCTCGCGCAATCCGCAGACCGTCGGCCGGGCGATCCTGCGCGACCTGCTCGGCGACTTCACCGCCAAGAACCGCGACTCCACCGCGGATGACGGCGACGGCACCGCCCGGGACGGCGACCCCACCACCGGAGACGGCCGCACGGTCTACGCGGTGAACCGCAACGCCCCGCCCGGCACCGAGCTGGACGGCGTCCCGGTGCACCGCTCGATCTTGGAGATCCCCGGGCCGGTCGACCTCGCGGTGATCGCCGTCCCCGCCGCCGCCGTCCCCGCCGCCGTCGCCGAGTGCGGCGCGCACGGCGTGCAGGGCCTCGTGGTGGTCACCGCCGGGTATGCCGAGACCGGCCCGGAGGGCCGCGACCGCCAGCGCGCCCTGGTCCGCCAGGCCCGCGCGGCCGGCATGCGGGTGATCGGCCCGAACGCCTTCGGCCTGATCAACACCGACCCCGACCGGCCGCTCAACGCCTCGCTCGCCCCCGTCCTGCCCGAGCGCGGTGGCTTCGGCATCTTCTGCCAGTCCGGCGCGATCGGCGTCGCCCTGCTGGAGGCCGCCCACCGGCGTGGCCTGGGCGTCTCCTCCTTCGCCTCGGTCGGCAACCGGTCCGACGTCTCCGGCAACGACTTCCTCCAGTACTGGGCGGAGGACCCGGCCACCGACGTGGTGCTGCTCTACCTGGAGTCCTTCGGCAACCCCCGCAAGTTCACCCGGATCGCCCGCCGGCTCGCCACCGCCAAGCCGATCGTGGTCGTCAAGGGCGCCCGCCACACCGGCAGCCTGCCGCCCGGCCACGCCGTCCCGGCCACCGCCACCGGACTGCGCGACGCCACCGTGGACGCGCTGTTCCAGCAGGCCGGGGTGACCAGGGTGGAGACCATCACCGAGCTGTACGACACCGGCGAGCTGCTCGCCCAGCAGCCGCTGCCGGCCGGCGGCCGGGTCGCCGTCGTCGGCAACTCCGACTCGCTCGGCCTGCTCACCCACGACGCCTGCCTCAGCGCCGGCCTGCGCCCCCGGACGCCCGTCGACCTGACCACCGCCGCGACCGGCGAGAACTTCCGGATCGCCCTGGACGTGGCGCTCGGCGACCCGGCGGTGGACGCGGTGATCGCCGTCGCCATCCCGCCGATCGGCACCTCCGCCCACGCCTTCATGGGCGGCCGGCTGACCGGCCCGGACGACCCCGAGATGGGCTCGGACGACCCGGAGATCGCCGCCGCCCTGCTCGACGCCGGCCGGCGCGCCCAGGAGCTGGGCAAGCCGCTGCTGCTGGCCCACCTGGCGCTGACCGACCTGCCGGCGCGGCTGCGCCCGGGCGGCATCCCCGCCTACCCCGCGCCCGAGCGGGCCGTCCGTGCCCTCGCGCACGCCGTCCACTACGCCGAGTGGCGCCGCCGGATGGCCGAGGCGGAGGAGACCGCCCGCGTCCCCGAGCTGGACCGGATCGACGAGGGCGGCGCCCGCGCCCTGGTCGAGGCCGCGCTCAGCACCCGCACCGCGATCGCCGCCCGCACCCAGCCCGGCGGCGCCCGGATCACCCTGCCGGACGCGGACACCGCCGGGCTGCTCGCCCACTACGGCATCGACGTCCACCCCACCCTGCCCGCGCCCGACGAGGAGACCGCCGTCCGGGCGGCCGCCACCCTCGGCTACCCGGTCGCGCTCAAGGCCACCGCCCCGCACCTGCGCCACCGGCCCGACCTCGGCAGCGTCCGCCTCGACCTGACCGGCGAGCCGGGGCTGCGCCGGGCCCACCGCGAGCTGGACGCGCTGCTCGGCGGCGCCGCCCAGGCCGAGCTGGTGGTGCAACGGCTGGCCCCGCGCGGTGTGGACACCGTGATCGGCGCCACCGTGGACCCGGCGGTCGGCGCGATCCTCTCCTTCGGCCTCGCCGGCGCCCCCGCGGAACTGCTCGGCGATGTCGCCCACCGCCTGGTGCCCGCGACCGACCAGGACGTGGCCGGGCTGATCCGGGAGGTCCGGGCGGCGCCGCTGCTGTTCGGCTGGCGCGGCGCCGAGGCGGTGGACACCGGTGCCCTGGAGGAACTGCTGCTGCGGGTCTCCCGACTGGTCGACGACATTCCCGAGGTCGCCTCGGTGGACCTCGAACCGGTGGTCGTCGCCCCGCACGGCCTGGCGATCCTGGGGGCGCGGGTGCGTATAGCACCTCTGCCCGTCCGAAGCGATCTGGGCCCGCGCGCCATGAGCACGCTGTAACCTTCCTTGGTTGCGCCCTGCTCGGGGGCGCTGTCGTCCGGAAGCTCGGCGCCGCGCCGCCCGCTTCGTCGGCGGACCATGCCAGGATGGAGTTATGGCGAAGACCGGTACCACCACCACTCAGGACCTGCGCTCGGCGATCGAGCGCAGTGGCTACTACCCGGCCCTGGTGTCCGAGGCGGTCGAGTCCGCGGTGGGCCCGGAGCCGATCAGCTCCTACCTGGTGCACCAGGAGACCACTTTCGACGCCAACGAGGTCCGCCGGCATGTCACGGTGCTGGTCCTGACCCCGACCCGGTTCGTGGTGAGCCACACCGACGAGCAGACCGGCGACGGGGCCGGCCCCGCCGTGCCGTACGCGACCACCTCCACCGAGAGCGTGCGTCTCGACCGGATCGGTTCGGTCGTGGTGAGCCGGATGGTCGCCAACCCGGAGACGTACACCCCGGGCACCCTGCCGCGCGAGGTCGTGCTGACCATCGGCTGGGGCGCCGTGCAGCGCCTGGACCTGGAGCCGGCCGGCTGCTCGGACCCGAACTGCGAGGCGGACCACGGCTACACCGGTTCGGCCACCGCCGACGACCTGTCACTTCGGGTCAGCGAGGCGGGGGACGGCCCGGAGACGGTCGCCCAGGCCCTGGTGTTCGCCCGCGCGCTCTCCGACGCGACGATCAGCACCGCCCCGCGGGCCTGAGCGGCGACGGACCGGAAAGCCAGGGAACCAGACCCGCCGATATGTCCTTCGCACCCGCCGACGGTTACGACGCCTTCGAGATCCTCGACCCTGCCGGAGCCCCCGCGCCCCCGTACGGCAGCGGTTCGCTCTGCGACCTGCTCCCCTCCGTGGCGGCCGGGCTCGGCGTCCCCGGCTTCACCGCCACCCTGCCGATCGCGCCCGCCGACCGGGCGGTGGTCTTCCTGGTCGACGGTCTCGGCTGGGAGCTGCTGCTGCGCCATCCCGAGTACGCGCCGTTCCTCTCCTCGCTGGTCGGCAGCTCGCTGGGCGGCACCGGGCGCCCGTTGACGGCCGGCTTCCCGTCCACCACCGCGACCTCGCTGGCCTCGGTGGGCACCGGCACCCCGCCGGGCCTGCACGGCCTGGTCGGATACACCGTGGCGGTGCCCGGCGCCGGGTACCTGATGAACCAGCTGCGCTGGCAGCCGCCGACCGACCCCGGCACCTGGCAGCCGTACCCGACGGTCTTCGAACAGACCCACGCCGCCGGGGTGGCGACCGCGCAGGTCTCCTCGCCGCTGTTCGCGCAGACCCCGCTGACCCGGGTGGCGCTCTCCGGCGGTACCTTCCTCGGCCGCACCACCGGCGAGGAGCGGATGGACCAGACCGCCCGCTGGCTGGCCGAGCACGACCGGGCCCTCGTCTACACCTACGTCAGCGAGCTGGACGGCGCGGGGCACCGCTTCGGTGTGGACTCCGACGAGTGGCGGATGACGCTGGACGCGGTGGACCGCCTGGCCCGGCGTCTGGCCGAGCAGCTGCCGCCGCGCTCGGCGATGTACGTCACCGCCGACCACGGCATGATCGACATCGCGCCGGAGGACCGGATCGACTTCGACGAGGACTGGGAGCTCGGCGCGGGCGTCGCCCTGCTCGGCGGCGAGGGCCGGGCCCGGCACGTGTACGCGGTGCCGGGGGCGGCCGCCGATGTGTACACGGTCTGGAGCGAGGTGCTCGGCGACCGGATGTGGGTGGCCACCCGGGACGAGGCGATCGCGGCCGGCTGGTTCGGCCCGTCCGTGGACGACCGGGTCTACCAGCGGATCGGCGACGTGGTCGCCGCCGCCCGGGACGACATCGCGATCACCGCCTCCCGCAACGAGCCCGGCGAGTCCGCGATGATCGGCCTGCACGGCTCGATGACCCCGGTGGAGCAGTTCGTGCCCCTGCTCGAAGTCCGCCGGTAGGAGGTCTGTTCGATGAACCAGGCCCCCAACTCCCCTGATGTGAAAGGCCTCTGCACCACCCATGGCTGAACTGGTGTTCTTCTCGGGCACGATGGACTGCGGGAAGTCGACGCTCGCGCTCCAGATGGACCACAACCACGCCGCCCGCGGCCGGCAGGGGATCATCCTCACCCGCAACGACCGGGCCGGCGCGGCCACCGTCTCCAGCCGGCTCGGCCTGCGTACCGAGGCGGTCGAGGTGACGGACGACTTCGACTTCCACGCCCATGTCGTGCACCGGCTCTCGGCCGGCGGCCGGGTGGACTACCTGATCTGCGACGAGGCCCAGTTCTTCGCCGCCGAGCAGGTCGACCAGTTGGCCCGGGTGGTGGACGAACTCGGCATCGACGTCTTCACCTTCGGTATCGCCACCGATTTCCGCACCCGGCTCTTCCCCGGCTCCCAGCGGCTGATCGAACTCGCCGACCGGGTCGAGGTGCTCCAGGTCGAGGCCCTGTGCTGGTGCGGCGCGCGGGCCACCCACAACGCCCGTACGGTCGGCGGCGTGATGGTGGTCGAGGGCGCCCAGGTCGTGATCGGCGACATCTCGGTGCGCGAGGACGAGGTCGGTTACGAGGTGCTCTGCCGCCGTCACCACCGCCGCCGGCTGACGGCCGCCACCGCCCGTGCCTCGGTGCTCTCCCCGGACGTCCTGCCCTTCGAGGAACAGCAGGCCTGAGCCCTATCCGGTCTGCAGGACCGAGAAGTGGCCGCCCTGCGGGTCGGCCAGCCGGGCGACCCGGCCGCGTTCGGTCTCCTGCGGCTCCACGAGCACCCCGCCCCCCAGCTCGACCGCCCGACCGGCCGTCAGCGCGGCGTCCCGGACGGCGAAGTGGACCCGCCAGCGCGGCGGATGCCCGCGCAGCTCACCGCTGTGCCGGATGCCCGCCACCGGCCGGCCGTTCACCAGCAGTGCGGACCCGCCGGCCGAGGACTCCACCGGCCGGCCGAGCACCGCGCCGTAGAAGGCGGCGGAGCCCGGTTCGTCCGGGGTGAGCAGCTCGGCCCAGGCCGGGCCGCCGGGCTCGGGCCCCGCCTCCCGGCCGAGGTGTTCCCCGCCCTCCCAGAGCCCGAAGACGGCGCCGGACACGTCGGCCGCGATCGCCAGCCGCCCGGCCTGCTCCGCCTGGAGCGGTCCGACCGCGACCGTGCCACCGCACTCGCGCACCTGCTGGGCCGTCCGGTCGGCGCTGTCCACCGCGAAGTACGTGGTCCACTGCACCGGGAAGCCCGTCACGGAGGAGACCCCGAGACCGGCGACGGGTGTGCCGCCCAGCTCCGCCCGGACGTACGCGCCGAGCTGGCCGGGGCCCGGGGTGTACGTCCAGCCGAGCAGCCCGCCGTAGAAGGCGCGGGCACCGGCCAGGTCGTCGGTCATCAGGCTGACCCAGCACGGTGTGCCCTGGGCCAGCCGGAGTTTCACCGCGGGCATGCGGGCCTCCTCAGGGGCGGTTGGCGCACGAAGGCGCGCACGTGAGGGTGATGGTTCCACCCTGGCGCGCGTCGAACCCTCGGGCCGCGCGGAAAGTCCGGCAAAGACCGCACAAAGAGCCTCGCGGCGGTCGCGCTGCGCGAGAATGACCGCCATGACCATCAATAACGACGGGTCCCCGCTGATCTCGGCGGCCGGTCTGCGGGAGGCGCTCGCCTCCGACCGTCCGCCGGTCCTGCTCGATGTGCGCTGGCAGCTCGGCGGCCCGCCCGGCATCGAGGACTACACGCTCGGCCATCTGCCCGGCGCCCACTTCGTCGCCCTGGACCAGGACCTCGCCGCCCCGGCCGGCCCGCCCGGGCGCGGTGGGCGCCACCCGCTGCCCGACCCCGAGGAGTTCGGTGCCGCGCTGCGCCGCTCCGGTGTCTCGGCCGGGCGCCCGGTGGTGGTGTACGACGGCGCGACCTCGCTGGCGGCGGCGCGGGCCTGGTGGCTGCTGCGCTGGGCCGGCCACCCGGAGGTCCGGGTGCTGGACGGCGGATTCGCGGCCTGGCAGGCGGCCGGCCTGCCGGTGACCGCCGAGGTGCCGGAGCCGGCGGAGGGCGACTTCAAGCCGGTGCCCGGGCAGCTGCCGACGGTGGACGGGGACGGCGCCGCCGCGCTGGCCCGCACCGGTCTGCTGCTGGACGCCCGCGCGGGGGAGCGCTACCGGGGTGAGAGCGAGCCGATCGACCCGCGCGCCGGCCACATCCCGGGGGCGCTCTCCGCGCCGACCACCGAGAACGTCGGCCCGGACGGGCGGTTCCGGCCGGCCGCCGAACTGGCCGAGCGGTTCCGGGCGCTGGGCGCGGGCGAGCGGGAGACCGCGGTCTACTGCGGTTCGGGCGTGACGGCGGCTCACCAGATCCTGGCGCTGGCGGTGGCGGGCCTGCCGGCCGCGCTGTACCCGGGCTCGTGGAGCGAGTGGTCGAGCGACGCCACCCGCCCGGTGGCGGTCACCGGACAGCCGGGCTGATCCCGGCACGGCGAACACGGCGAACACGACGAACACGCGAAGGAGGGGGCGCCGACCTGGTCGGCGCCCCCTCCTTCGTCATGCGTCTACTCCTGCTTCTTGCGCCGGCTGCCGAAGACGATCTCGTCCCAGCTCGGCACGGTGGCCCGGCGGCCGGGCCGTACGCCGTCCGCCTCGGCCTGCCGGTCGGTCGTGCCGACCAGACGCTCCCGGTGCGGGGCGACGGCGCGCGGCATCAGGATGTCCGCGTACGCCGAGCCCGCGCCGACCGCGGGTGCGGCGGCGGCCGGCTCCTCGGTCTCCTCGGCGACCTCGGCGGCCACCGGCTCGATCGGGGCGGGGCCGACCGCGAGGTCGCCCCGGAAGGCCGGGACGACGTCGAGCAGGCTGGTCAGTGAGTCGCGGGACTCCGCCGTGGCCTCACGGGACTCACGCACCTCGCGGGACGACATGATGCGGTCGGCCGAGGGCCGGTCGATCATCGGGCGCGGCGGCCGCTCCTGGGGGAGCCGGGCGATGCGCGGGATGAACGGGAAGACCGACTCCTCCTCGCGCTCGACGTTCTCGCCGATCAGCGCGCGGGCCTCGTCGTCGTTCGGCTGGACCAGGCGCCGGGGCGGGTCGTACGTCCAGGAGGCGCTGCGGCCCTCGCCGTCGGCCCGGTAGGAGAGGATGACCTCCCAGGTGCCGTCGTCGCGCCGCCAGGAGTCCCAGCGTTCGGTGTCCTTCTCGGCGCCGCGCAGCGCGAGCCGCTCGGCGACGGCCTCGCCCAACTGCGGTCCGGTGGACTCGCCGTGCCGGCGGATCGCGGTCTTGCGGGCCCGCTCGGCCATGAAGGCTCGCTCGGCCAGCACCGGTCCCTCGAAGCGGCGGACCCGGTCGACGGAGATGCCGGCCGCCTGCGCGACCTCCTCAGCGGAGGCACCGGCTCGTATCCGCGCCTGGATGTCACGGGGGCGGAGATGGCTCTCCACCTCGATCTCGATCTGGCCGAGGCGCGGACGGTCACCACGGATGGCGGCGCGCAGCCGCTCATCGATGGGAAGGGTGTACTCCGTGCTGTCGGCGGCCTTGAGCACCAGCCGTGTGCCGTCGTTGCTGACGGCCACAACCCGCAGTTCGGGCACGGTTACCTCCCGGGTGGTGCCTGCCGACGTCACCTGCGTCGCTGCTCCCGTACTGAGTGTGGCCTGCCCACTCGCGACTGGCCACAACCTTGCTGAGTTCCCCGGCGTGTCGGGCTTACGCCCGGGAACGCCACTGTGGCACGGTTGCCTTTTTGCCACGTCATCCATCGACGTCGCGTCTGGGTGTCCCGGCCGTCCTCGCACGAGCAGTGACGCGACGATCCGGGACGGGCGTCGCCGTGCGTGCCTGCGCCGTGGCTCTTTGTCCAGCTGCCGGTTGAGGGGCAGTCGACAAGTCGACCCAAGGCTCAGGCTTTACGAACAGTACTCCATTCGTGGCATCCAAAGGGGCGGCTCGCCGCTCAAGTCTCCCGCGATTTACGGGAATCTCAAGAGCGTGCCCCTCCAATGGCCGACGACCGATCGGGGAACGGTGATCATCTTCACATATATCGACCGCGGAGAACCGCATTTTCGACCCTTGTGTCCTTCTTTGTGCAAGATGGAGTGACTTGTTCGAGGAACAGTCGTACGGACCGAGGGATGTTGATGCCGGAGCGGAAGGCCGTCGAGGAGGGCGGCAAGGAAGGTCGCAAGCGAATTGATCTGAGTGTGGCTCAGGTCGCGGCAAGCGCACTGGCAACCGTGGTGGGGGCCTTGCTGGCTTCCGAACTCGGGGTGTACGGAACGATTCTGGGCGCGGCGGTGGTCAGCATCGGCGCGACCACCGGTGGCGCGGTGTTCCAGCACATCTTCAAACGCACCGGTGAGCAGCTGCGCGAGGCGGTGGACCGGACCGGTCCCGGGCCGGCGGTGAACGGGCTGCGCCAGGTGCCGGCCGACTCCCCGTCCGCTCCGGTCACCCGGCCGCGGCTCTCCGAGGAGTGGAACGAACCGCGGACGGTCCGGGCGCGTCGGCGGTGGAGCTGGAAGACGTACGCGGCGGTCTCCTCGCTGGTGTTCGTCCTGGCGATGGTGCCGATCCTGGCCTTCGAGCTGGCGACCGGGCAGCCGGTGTCGGCGACGGTGAAGGGGGAGTCGGGCAACGGCACCTCGCTGGGCGGCACGGTCGGCACGAAGCCGTCGAGCCCGCCGGCTGACGCTCCGTCGCACGGTCCGTCGAGTCCGCCGTCCACGGGCGGGCGCGCCCCGGAGGCCTCGCCGTCCGCCGGCGGTGGCGCCTCGGCGCCGACGCCCTCCAAACCCGGTCCGGACCAGGGCTCCAGCCCGGGTGCGGGGACCGACGGCGGCGGCAAGGCCTCGCCCTCGGCGGGCCCGAGCGCGACGCTGTCCGCCCAACCGACCCCGTCGGGTGGCACCGGTGCGAAGCCGTCCGGCGCGGCGAGCCCGCAGCCGCCCGTTCCCAGCGGTGCGGCCGCCGGGGTCTCCCCGCCGCCCGCCGCCCCGACCGGAGAGCCGGCGCCGTAGGGCGGGATCCGCCCCGGGAACCGCCGGAGCGGCCCTACGCCCCGAGCACCCGCCGCAGATAGTCGTTGCCGAAGACGCGCCGCGGGTCGAGTTCGTCGCGCAGTGCGGTGAACTCGGCGAAGTGCGGGTACACCTCGCGGAGGTAGCCGGCGTCCCGGGTGTGCAGCTTGCCCCAGTGGGGGCGGCCCCGGTGGGCGGTCATCAGGCGTTCGACCTCGGTGAAGTAGCCCTGGTCGGCGGTGCCCCGGTAGAGGTGGACGGCGATGTAGGCGGTGTCCCGGCCGCCGGCGGTGGAGAGCCAGAGGTCGTCGGCCGGGGCGAAGCGCACCTCGACCGGGAAGCTGATCCTCCAGTCGGAGCGCTCGATCAGGGCCCTGAGCTCGCGCAGCACCCCGGCGGCCGCCTCGCGCGGCACCGCGTACTCCATCTCGACGAAGCGGACCTTGCGCGGGCTGGTGAACACCCGGTACGCGGTGTCGGTGTAACTGCGGTCCGACCAGGCGCGGCTGGCCAGGGAGGCGATGGCGGGGACGGACCGGGGGAAGCGCCGGCCGACCCGGCAGGCGCCCTCCCAGACGGTGTTGGAGAGGAAGTCGTCCTCCAGCCACTCCCTGAACCGGGGCAGTGGGGCGGCCGGACCCTGGCTGCGGTTGTTGCGCTTGGTGGAGCAGCGGTCGGTGTGCGGGAACCAGTAGAACTCGAAGTGCTCGTTGACGGCGGTGAGGTCGTCGAGCCGGTCCAGCACCTCGTCGAAGCGCATCGGCTGCTCGTGGGCGGTGAGCAGGAAGGCGGGCTCGACCGCGAGGGTGAGCGCGGTGATCACGCCGAGCGCGCCGAGGCCGAGCCGGGCGCCCTGGAAGAGCCGCGGGCTCTCGGTGGGGGAACAGCGGTGGACGCTGCCGTCGGCCAGGACGATCTCCAGTGCCCGGATCTGGGCGGCGAGCGAGCCGGAGTCCCGTCCGGTGCCGTGGGTGCCGGTGCTGGTCGCCCCGGCGACGGTCTGCACCTCGATGTCGCCCATGTTGGTGAGCGAGAGGCCGGCCGCGGCGAGCAGCCGGTTGGGCCTGGCCAGCGGCAGGCCGGCCTCGACGGTGACGGTGCCGGCCGCGCGGTCGATCTCCCGGACGGCGGTCATCGCGTAGGGGCGGACCAGGACGCCGTCACCGGCCGAGGCGATCGAGGTGAAGGAGTGGCCGGAGCCGACGGCCTTGACCGTCCGGCCCTGCTCGGCGGCGCGCAGGATCTCCCTGGCCAGCTCCTCCGCCGTCCCCGGGGTGACCACCTTGGCGGGCCGGGCACTCTGGTTGCCGGCCCAGTTGGTCCAGCGGGTCCGGGGGGCGGTACTGGCCTGGGGCATGCGGTGCCTCCTGCTCCGTGGCCGAACGGTGTCGGCGCGCTCAGGGGCGGCCCGGCCGCCCTACCCGCGGGTAGACCCGCGAGTAGGGAGGAGAGTAGTCAGTTCACCGTTCGAGGTCTACGGTCTGCGCGGGGGTCTCGACGGCCTCGCCGGCCGCAGCGGTGGAGAGCCCGCCGCGCAGCCGGGGCAGGCCGATCAGAGCGGTGACGGCGCCGAACACCCCTGCCGTCAGCGGCACCCAGTAACCGGCGGCGGCCCCGGACGCGTCGATCACCCAGCCGCCGGCCGAGGAGCCGAGGGCGACGCCGAGCGCCAGCCCGGTGGTGGTCCAGGTCATGCCCTCGGTCAGCTTGGCGGCCGGGACGAGCCGCTCGACCAGGGCCATCGCGGTGATCAGGGTGGGGGAGATGGCGATACCGGCCACCAGCAGCGCGGCGCCGACCGCGACCAGCCCGCCGACCCCGTGCACCCACTCGGCGACCAGCAGCAGCGGCAGCATGCTGAGCGCCATCAGCACGACGCCGCCGAAGAAGCGTCCGGCCATCGAGCCGTTGAGCTTGAGGGTGCCGAACACCACGCCCGCCAGGCAGGAACCGAGGGCCCAGAGCGCGAGCACCACGCTGGCGACGGCCTTGTGGCCCTGCTCGTCGGCGAAGGCCACGGTGACGACCTCCACCGAGCCGAAGATCGCGCCGGTGGCGATGAAGGTGAGGACCAGCACGACGAGCCCGCCGTTGAAGATCGCGCTGCCGCCGCTCTGCGCGGCCGCCGGGTGGACCGGGGGCTCGGTGCGGCGCTGCGCGGTGAACATCACGATGCCCACCGCCAGGGCGACGCCGGCCAGCATGACGCCCGACTCCGGGAAGACCGTGGTCGCCAGGCCGACGGCGAGGATCGGGCCGACGATGAAGCAGACCTCGTCGACCACGGCCTCGAAGGAGTACGCGGTGTGCAGTCTGGGCGCGTCGTCCCGGTAGAGGTGCGCCCAGCGGGCCCGGACCATCGCGCCGGTGCTCGGCATCACGCCCATGCCGGCGGCGAAGACGAACAGCGTCCAGACCGGCGCGTTGTAGTGGGCGCAGAGCAGCAGCCCGGTCGCGGCGACGACGGTGATCGCGGCAGCCGGCAGGGCGACCCGGCGCTGTCCGTGGCGGTCCACCAGCCAGGAGACCAGCGGTCCCAGGACCGCGGCGGACAGTGCCAGCACCGCCGATACCAGGCCCGCCACCCCGTAGGAGCCGCGCAGCTGGGAGAGCATGGTGACGATGCCGATGCCGGTCATGGAGATCGGCAAGCGGGCTATGAAGCCGGTGGAGGAGAAGGCCAGACTGCCGGGGGCGGCGAATATCTGGCGGTAGCTGGACAGCACGGGAGCTCCGTCGAGGGTAAGGAACGAGGCTGGCCCAGACAGCTTACGTACCTTGGCAAACCGTATTTTCCGGACACCCTACGCGGCCCCGCCGACGTCACCGGCCCCCGCAGTGGCAGGATCGGTCGCATGTCCGACGTGCGCAATCCCTCGCCTTCCGGCACCGCTCAGGCTGGGGCCCAGCCCTACGACGCGCTGCTGCTGCTCTCCTTCGGCGGTCCCGAGGCCCCCGAGGACGTCGTCCCGTTCCTGGAGAACGTCACCAGGGGCCGGGGCATCCCGAAGGAGCGGCTGAAGGAGGTGGGCAAGCACTACTTCCTGTTCGGCGGGGTGAGCCCGATCAACGAACAGAACCGCGAGCTGCTGGCCGCGCTGCGCAAGGACTTCGCCGAGCACGGCCTGGACCTGCCGGTCTACTGGGGCAACCGGAACTGGGCCCCCTACCTGGTGGACACCCTGCGCGAGATCGTCGCCGACGGGCACCGCCGGGTCGCCGTCCTCGCGACGAGCGCCTACGCCGGCTACTCCGGCTGCCGCCAGTACCGCGAGAACCTCGCCGACGCGCTGGCCGCGCTCGCCGCGGAGGGGCTGCCCGGGCTCCGGGTGGACAAGCTGCGGCACTTCTACAACCACCCGGGCTTCGTCCAGCCGATGATCGAGGCCACCCTGGCCGCCCTGGAGCGGCTGCCCGCCGGGGCCCGCCCCGGCGCCCGGCTGGCGTTCACCACCCACTCCATCCCGGACACCATGGCCGAGACCTCCGGCGCCCCGGACGACCCGGCGCGCGGCCGCCCCGGCGGCGCGTACGTGGCCCAGCACCTCGACGTCGCCCGGCTGATCGCCGAGGCCGTCGCCGAGCGCACCGGCGTGACCGACCGCCCCTGGGAGCTCGTCTTCCAGAGCCGCAGCGGCGCCCCGCACATCCCGTGGCTGGAACCCGACATCTGCGACCACCTGGAGGCCCAGCACGCCGACGGCGCGCCCGCCGTGGTGATGGTCCCGATCGGCTTCGTCTCCGACCACATGGAGGTCAAGTACGACCTGGACACCGAGGCCGCGGCCAAGGCCGCCGAACTCGGCCTGCCGGTCGCCCGTGCCGCGACCGTCGGCGCCGACCCCCGCTTCACCGCCGCCGTGCGCGACCTCGTGCTGGAGCGGGCCGCCACCGAGCGCGGCGAGACCGTGACCCGCTGCGCCCTCGGCACGCTCGGCCCCAGCCATGACGTGTGCGCGGTGGCCTGCTGCCCCAACCCGCGCGCCCCCCGCCCGGCCGTCGCCGAGCGCTGACCCCTCCCCGAGGAGACCCCCGTGCCCAGCCCGAGCCCCGAACTGCTCGACGAACTGCTCGATGTCGCCCTGGACGCCGCCCGGCAGGCGGGCGCCCTGCTGCGGGACGGCCGGCCCGCCGACCTCGGCGTGGCGGGCACCAAGAGCAGCCCGGTGGACGTGGTCACCGAGATGGACCTCGCCTCCGAGAAGCTCGTCCTGGAGCTGATCTCCGACCGCCGCCCGGACGACGGCTACCTCGGGGAGGAAGGCGCCGAGCGGCCCGGCACCAGCGGGGTGCGCTGGGTGGTCGATCCCCTCGACGGCACGGTCAACTACCTGTACGGACTGCCCTCGTGGGCCGTCAGCGTGGCCGCCGAGCTGGACGGCGAGGCGGTCGTCGGCGTGGTGTACGCGCCGGCCCGCGGCGAGCTGTTCCACGCCGTGCTCGGCCGTGGCGCCCACCTGGACGGCCGGCCGATCGCCGCCCGGCAGGCCCCGCCGTGGGGGCAGGCGCTGATCGGCACCGGCTTCAACTACGTGCAGCCGGTGCGGGTCCGGCAGACCGAGGTGCTGCTCGCGCTGATGCCCGAGGTGCGTGACATCCGCCGGGGCGGGGCCGCCGCCGTGGACCTCTGTGACGTCGCCGCGGGCCGGCTGGACGGCTACTACGAGCGCGGGCTGGCGCCCTGGGACCGCGCCGCCGGCTGCCTGATCGCCGCCGAGGCGGGCGCCCAGGTCGGTGGCCGCCCCGGGCAGGGCCCCGACGGCGAGCTGACCGTCGCCGCCGCGCCCGGTGTCTACCAGCCGCTCCAGGAACGGCTGGCCGAACTGCGCGCCTGGGCCGACTGAGTGGCGGCCCGGATTCCGGGCCGGCCCCTCTCCCGGGGCGGGCGCGGAACCCGGGCAACGAAGAGCCCTGGCATACGGGGAATGCCAGGGCTTGAGGTTTCGCACGGCCCCCGCAGGGCCGCTGGTGCCGGAGGTCCGGCGCGGTGGAGCGGGTCAGGCGGCGGTGCGGTGCCGCCCGAGCACCGTGTCCACGCCGTGTTCGGCGGCGAGCCGGCGGAGATCGTCCAGCTCGGACTGCTCCACCTCGGCCAGGAATTCGTCCCCGGCCTCGATCGCGCGGTGCAGGTCCTGCTCGGCGTTGGCTATGCGCTGCAGGATTCCGGCGGTGAAGGCGTCCATACGGGCCCCCTTACTGTGTCGGACGTGCACGTTCGTGCGTCCCCCGCCCCAGGGTGATGGTGGCCGGCGGAAGCGTCCGAGCCGGCAGGTCGGAATCTCCGGTCGGGCGCGGAGACGGCCTTCGGCCGCTCCCGGCGACGCCCCAGCCCCAGGGCCGGCGCGGATGAACGCACGGCGGGTGGGTGCGATCGGCCAGTGGCCAGATCGCGGGTGTGCAGCACTCCTCCCCCCGCCCGGGCCGGGGAAACCTCCGGGGGCGAGAAAGTTGCCTGTGTCACAGTCCAAGCGGAGTGTTCCCGACACGAATCGTGACCGGCGGCCCCGCGCGGGGCCCTGCCTCCGGGGCAGCTTATCGCTGCTTTACCGCTGGACCAGGCAGGATGGAGGCACCGTCGGAGCCGTGCGTCCGCTTCCGGGGCCGGCCTGGAGAAGGGACAACCACCGTGCGGGTTCTCGTCGTCGAGGACGAGCAGCTGCTCGCCGAGGCCGTCGCCACCGGCCTGCGCCGCGAGGCGATGGCCGTCGACGTGGTGTACGACGGGGAGGCCGCGCTCCAGCGCATCGCGGTCAACGACTACGACGTGGTCGTGCTCGACCGGGACCTGCCGCTGGTCCACGGGGACGACGTCTGCCGCAGTGTGGTCGACCAGGGCCTGGCCACCCGGGTGATCATGCTGACCGCCTCCGGCGACATCAGCGACCGGGTCGAGGGCCTGGAGATCGGTGCGGACGACTACCTTCCGAAACCGTTCGCCTTCAGTGAACTCGTCGCCCGGGTCAGGGCACTGGGCCGCCGGGCGACCGTCCCGCTGCCGCCGGTGCTGGAGCGGGCCGGCATCTCGCTCGACCCCGGCCGCCGCGAGGTGATCCGCGAGGGGCGGACCGTCCAGCTCGCCCCCAAGGAGTTCGCCGTTCTGGAGGTGCTGATGCGGGCCGGCGGCGCCGTCGTCTCCGCCGAGCAGCTGCTGGAGAAGGCCTGGGACGAGCACACCGACCCGTTCACCAACGTGGTGCGCGTCACCGTGATGACGCTGCGCCGCAAGCTCGGCGATCCGCCGGTGATCGTCACGGTTCCCGGCTCCGGCTACCGGATCTGACCGGACCACTTCACTTCTGAACCGGATCCCTTCGGGTCCGACTGTCACGCGCCCGCCCCGGCGGACGCTCCGAGAGGACGATCATGACCACCCCGCCCCCGGCCGGCGGGCCCTCCGGTGCGCCTGCCGGCGGCCGCGCCGTACCGCCCAAGCCCGTGCACCCGCCGCGCGCCCCGCGCCTGCGCACCGCCCCGCACGACGGCTACGTCCCCGGCGACGGCATGCTCGCCTGGCTGCCCTTCCGCCCCACCATCCGCATCCGGCTCACCCTGCTCTACGGCGGGATGTTCCTGATGGCGGGGGTCGTCCTGCTGCTGCTGATGTACTTCTTCGTCGGGCAGGCCCTGAGCATCCTCCAGCCGCCGCCGTTCAACTTCGGGCCGGACGGCGCCGTGGTCAACGGCGTCCGGATGAGCAGCGACCAGTTCAACCAGGCCCTCGCCCACCAGTTCGACGGCAACTCCAACGCGGCGCTCAACACCCTGCTCCGCAAGTCCCTCACGGTGCTGGTCTGCCTCGCCGTGATCGCCTTCGCCACCGGGTACGCGATGGCCGGCCGGGTCCTGCACCCGCTCGGCCGGATCACCCGCACCGCCCGTGAGGTGGCCAGCTCCGACCTGCACCGCCGGATCGAGCTGGACGGGCCGGACGACGAGCTCAAGGAACTCGCCGACACCTTCGACGACATGCTGGACCGCCTGGACCGCTCCTTCGACTCCCAGCGCCGTTTCGTCGCCAACGCCTCGCACGAGCTGCGCACCCCGCTGGCGATCAACCGGACCCTGCTGGAGGTCCAGCTCTCCGATCCGGGCGCCTCGGCCGATCTCCAGCATCTCGGCAAGATCCTGCTGGCCACCAACGAGCGCAGCGAGCAGCTGGTGGAGGGCCTGCTGCTGCTCGCCCGCAGCGACAACAACCTCACCGACCGCCGCCCGGTGGAGCTGTCCGAGGTGGCCACCAGGGCGCTGGAGCAGACCCGGGCCGAGGCCACCAAGCGCGAGGTGGAACTGCGTTCGACGCTGGACCCGGCCGTCGTGTCGGGCAACGGCGTGCTGCTGGAGCGGATCGCGCTCAACCTGCTGCAGAACGCCGTGCGCTACAACGTCGCGGACGGCTGGGTCGAGATCTCCACCGCCGCGGTGCCCGGCGGCGGCGAGCTGGTGGTCTCCAACACCGGCCCGGTCGTGCCGGGGTACGAACTGGAGCACATCTTCGAACCGTTCCGCCGGGTCAAGGGCGCCGACCGCACCCGCAGCGACAAGGGCGTCGGGCTCGGCCTCTCCATCGTCCGGTCGGTGGTCCGGGCCCACGGAGGTGTCATCGAGGCCATTCCGCGCACCGGTGGCGGCCTCACCATGCGGGTCCGCCTCCCGGCCGCCTGACCGGCCCCCTGGGCCCGTCCGTGCCCCACTGTGCCGCCCGGGCGTCACCGCTTCGCGCGCCGACCGTTTCCAGCCGCCCCCGCCAGGTCTGTCAAGACGACATAAGGCCTGGCGGGGGCGGCTTGTCATTTCCGGCCCGAGCAACTTACGGTGTCGTAACCTACGCAACCGTAAGTGCGTTTTCCGACGTGTCCGCCCAACGCGCCCGTCCCGCGCGTGCCCGTCCCTCAGGAGCAAGACTCGTGACCATCGCCCCCGTGCAGCGCACCGCTTCTCCCGGTTCGAGCGCCTGGACCGACGCGCGGCTGATCATGGCCCTCGAAGAGGTGGTGGAGAAGGAGCTCGACCGCCACCTGAAGGTCGCCAAGGACTGGATGCCCCACGAGTTCGTCCCGTGGAGCCAGGGCCGTGACTTCGACGGCGTACTGGGCGGCGAGGCCTGGGCGGTGGAGCAGTCGCAGGTCACCCCGCTCGGCCGGGTGTCGCTCGTGGTCAACCTGCTGACCGAGGACAACCTCCCCAGCTACCACCACGAGATCGCCACCATGTTCGGCCGCGAGGGTGCCTGGGGCACCTGGGTGCACCGTTGGACCGCCGAGGAGGGCCGGCACGGCATCGCGATCCGTGACTTCCTGCTCGCCACCCGGGCCGTCGACCCGAACGAGCTGGAGCGGGCCCGGATGAGCCACATGTCGGAGGGCTTCGAGTCCGACAACGCGCACAGCATGCTGCACTCGGTCGCCTACGTGGCCTTCCAGGAGCTCGCGACCCGCATCTCGCACCGCAACACCGGCCACTTCGCCGGGGACCCGCTCTGCGACCAGCTGCTCGCGAAGATCGCCAACGACGAGAACCTGCACATGATCTTCTACCGGAACCTGCTGAAGGCGGCTCTGGAGATAGCCCCTGACCAGGCCATGCGGGCCATCGCCGACGTGATCATCAACTTCCGGATGCCCGGCCACGGCATCCCCGGTTTCGAGCGGGCCGCCGCCCAGATCGCCATCGGCGGCGTCTACAACCTGCGGATCCACCACGACGACGTGCTGCAGCCGGTGCTGCGACACCTCAAGGTCATGGAGATCGGCGGGCTCGGCCCGGAGGGCCTGCAGGCCCAGGACGAGCTCGGCGCCTTCCTCGGCGGGCTGGACGCGCAGGCGTCCAAGTTCGCCGAGCGGCAGGCCGCGCTGCTGGCCCGCCGGGCCGCCCGCGTGGCCGCCCGGTAGCGGACGGCAGGCCCGGACGCGAGGCCCGGACGCGAGGCCGTCGGAGGGAGCACGCCCGGTCGGGGGCGTGCGGCCCGTTCGGGGAGCGCGCGGCCGGGCCGCACGAGCGGCGGGGCACGAACCGCGCGGCCGGCCGACCCGGGGATCCACCCGCTCCGCTTGGGTGGATTTTCCGTGGTTTGCCCCGGAAGATTCAGAACGTGAGCAAGCTCACACAAAGTCGCCCCGAGCGTTGGAGCGACCCCGGAGAGTGATCATGTCGACGGGCGCCCCGGTCGCCGTCCGTGAGGAGCCGGGTGGCCGGTGGCGCTCGGGCGGGTTGACGGGCGTCCCTGGTGGGCAAGGGAATTGGCAGGCCTCCGCAGGGCTTATGATCACCGTGAGTGTCCGCCGGGCGGGCCCCGTCCCAGATCGGCGATGGCCCAGCGTGAGGCCCTCAGCGCCCGACCGGATCACCCCAACGGACCCCCGGCTGAGTGTCGATTGAGTAACAGGGCTTGAAGTAAGGCAAAATCTCCGCCTCGGGTCGGGCACAAGACCGACCCCCCATGCGTTACGTGCGCTGGAGATACCGCACACACCGCACAAACCCGGAGGGGGAGAGCGAAAAATGGCAACGGACTACGACACCCCACGCAAGACCGATGACGACCTCAACGAGGACAGCATCGAGGAACTGAAGGCTCGGCGGAACGAGAAGACCGGTAGCTCGGTCGACGTCGACGAGTTCGAGGCGGCCGAGGGCCTGGAGCTCCCGGGCGCGGACCTCTCGAACGAGGAGCTCTCGGTCCGGGTGCTGCCCCGGCAGGCCGACGAGTTCACCTGCATGAGCTGCTTCCTGGTGCACCACCGCAGCCAGCTGTACAGCGAGAAGAACGGCAACCCGATCTGCCGGGACTGCGGCGCCTGAGCGCCAGGGCGGCCATGGTCCGGGCCTCGCGGCTCCCGCGAGACCGGCACACCGCCCCTTCCGGCCCCGGGCAGCGGGGCCGGACGGCAGTTCCGGCGGCCGTCGAGGCGGACGCACCGGCAGTACGGGGTCAGGTCATACCGGCGCAGTACCTCGTACCGCGCTTTTCTGTGCAGCACGGAGAGATTTGGGACGGTCCCGCATCGCGGAACCGTCCCTCTCCGTTTTCCGGGTCTTCTTTCCGGGTCTTCGCGCGGCCCCGGCCGGGACCGGCCGGACGCTCAGGCCCGGGCGCCGCGGCGGGCCTCTTCCAGGGCCTCGGCCAGCTTCATCGGCGAGCGGGTCGACAGATACAGGTACGGCGTGGGATCGGCCGGGTCGCTGACCTCGACGCGCAGTGCGGTCGGGACGTAGCTGCGCAGCAGCATGAAGGCGCGCGGATCGGCCTTCGGCCCGCGCCAGGCGACCGCCTCGGCCGGGCTGAGCGGGTGCGCGGCGCCGAGGGCGTCGACCGGGATCCGGGCCGGGCCGGCCACCAGCGAGCCCTGCACCACCCGGATCCGGGCCGAGCCGTAGCTGCTGATCGCGGCCGCGCCGGCCGCGATGCCGACCACCAGCCCGACCAGCGCGCCCACCGCGCTGAAACGCAGCAGGATCATCGCGAGCGTGAGCCCGATCGCGACCGGGAGCAACCACCAGGAGCGCGGCACGGTGAGGCGTTCGTCGTACATGCCCCCATTGTGATCGCCGTGACGGACGGAGCGGGACGGCACCCCCGCTTCCCGGCTTCCTACCGCTGGGTAGGGTTGGTCGCCGTGACCGGTTCCATAGCTTCTCCGTCCGCAGCCTCCCCGTCCGCGCAGTCGTCCGCGCACCTGCCCGCCGTCCTGTCGCCGACCACGCCGCCCCCGGACGCCGTGCTGCCGCCCCGGGCCCCGCAGGCGCCGGCCCCGGGCACCCGGCTCGGCTCGCACTACGAGCACTGCTTCGGCTGCGGCCCGCAGCACCCCGGCGGCCTGCGGATCGACGCGGTGGCCGGCGAGGGACTGGACGTCACCGCCGAGTTCACCGTCGGCCAGGCCCACCAGGGCGGCCCGGGCCTGGCCCACGGCGGCCTGCTGACCACCGCCATGGACGAGACCCTCGGCACGCTGAACTGGCTGCTGCACGCCCCCGCCGTCACCGGCCGGCTGGAGACCGATTTCGTCGCCCCGGTGCCGGTCGGTTCCGTGCTGCACCTGCGGGCCTGGATCACCGGCGTGCACGGCCGGAAGATCTACAGCGCCGGCGAGGCGCGGATCGGCGGCCCGGACGGACCGGTCGCGGTGCGTGCGCAGGCGCTCTTCATTCAGGTGAAGCTGGAACACTTCACCAAGAACGGTCGACCCGAGGACATCGAGAAGGTTCTCGACGACCCCGACCTGATGAAGCGCGCCCGAGCCTTTGAGGTGAACCCTTGAGCAGCACCCCCCGTCCGCCGGTAGACGTCCTGATCAGGCGAATCGACCCCGACCTGCCGCTGCCCGCGTACGCGCAGCCCGGCGACGCGGGCGCCGATCTGCGGACCACCGTCGACGCCGAGCTGGCCCCCGGCGAGCGGGTCGTCCTCCCCACCGGCGTGGCCATCGCCCTGCCCGACGGCTACGCGGCGTTCGTCCACCCCCGCTCCGGGCTCGCAGCTCGTTGCGGAGTTGCTCTGGTGAACGCCCCAGGGACGGTCGATGCCGGGTACCGTGGAGAGATCAAGGTGATCGTCGTCAATCTGGACCCGCGCGAGGGGGTCAGCTTCCGCCGAGGGGACCGGATCGCCCAGCTGGTCGTCCAGCAGGTCGAGAAGGCCCGCTTCCACGAGGTGGCCGAGCTGCCGGGGTCGGCACGCGCCGAGGGCGGGTTCGGGTCGACCGGCGGCCACGCCGCGGTCTAGCATGCCCGCGGCCTCGCAGGAAGCCGAGCAGGTATTCGCATCGGTCTTGGACCGGGAAGGACAGTGACCGTGTTCCGTCGTCGCCAGAAGAGCGAGGACGCTGTCGAGCAGCTCGCCGACGACGCCATCAGCGCCGACGAGACGGCCGATGACGTCGAAGGTTCCGCCGAGAGCGAGAACGTGACCGAGCTGGACCCGACGGACCGGGTCGGGCTGCCGCCGGCCCCGCGTCCGGACGGTCCGTGGGACCACTCCGAGCTGGAGAAGCCGGAGGAGGGCCGGGTGGACCTCGGGGGTCTGCTGGTCCCCGGTGTCGAGGGGATGGAACTGCGCGTCGAGGTGGCCGGCGAGTCGATCGTGGCCGCGACGCTGGTCCTCGGCAACAGCGCCATCCAGCTCCAGGCCTTCGCGGCTCCCAAGTCCGAGGGCATCTGGGGCGAGGTCCGCGAGGAGATCGCCGGTGGCATCACCTCGCAGGGCGGCATCGTGGACGAGGAGGAGGGCCCGCTCGGCTGGCACCTCCGCGCCCAGGTCCCCGTGCAGCTGCCGGACGGCACGCAGGGTGTGCAACTGGTGCGCTTCGTCGGCTGCGACGGGCCGCGCTGGTTCCTCCGGGGTGTGATCTCCGGCCAGGCCGCCGTGCAGCCCGAGATGGCCGGAATCCTGGAGCAGGTCTTCCAGCAGACGGTCGTCGTCCGTGGTGAGAGCCCGATGGCGCCTCGCGACCCGATCGTGCTGAAGCTTCCGGAGGACGCCCAGATGGTCGCCGACGGTGGCGCCACCGCGGCGGCCGGCGGCGAGGGCGAGAACCGCTTCGGTGGCACCGCGCTCGATCCGTTCGCCCGCGGCCCGGAGATCACCGAGGTCCGCTGAGCACGTCGATCGCCCCCGCCCGGGAAGCCCGGGCGGGGGCGATTTGCATGTGGCGTGCCCGGGCCCGTACAGTTCCGGAGTCGCACCGAGAGGGGCGGCGGAAAGCGAATCCGATGAATGAAACTCCGGAAAAC
>NZ_JBIVRD010000062.1:0-29646 GCF_044755565.1 Kitasatospora sp. NPDC092286
AAGACGCTCGGCTGGAATACCCCAGCCGAGCGTCTACGTGATCTACTCACCACCTAAAACCAAGTGGTGTTGCGACGACCCCTTGAACCCAAGGACTCCTGGCGGGGCCTCTGCGTGGGGTGACGGCAGTAGTTGACGGCAACGTCAACGGACGGGGGGCTTCACCGGGAGGCGGGTCGTGGCAGCCCTCAGCCGGAATCCCCGGGCTCTGAGGGCTGCGGAGGTGTGGCGGCGGGGATCGGGCGATCACACGACACAGCCTGAACCTACCGACCCTCCACAACGGCCAAGGACTCAGGAATCCTCGCCCAGGCGAGTACCTGGCAGCAGCCCTGGAACAGTTCAGGCATCGTCTGCAACGTCCCCGTAGCTGACAGCTGGCCGGTGCCGCATCAGGCGGCGGGTGCAGCGCCCTGGAGAACTGTTTAGAGTTTCTTTACTTGATCGAGGCGGCCCGCGCGCGCTCCGGCCCGGCGGGGCCGCCGCCCGCTCCTGTCTCCGCCCCGCTCAGCGGCACCCCGCCGGTCCGGGCGCGCAACACCAGCGAGAGCAGCGCAGTCCGCAGAGCTCTGCCTCAACCCTTGCCCTCCCTCGGAGGGGCCAGGGGGCCGAGTACCGGTGCGGCACCGTCGTGGTGAATGGTCGCGAGTCGTGTCCCTCGCCGGCCGGTCCCCGAAGGCGTACCAGGAACCCCCGGGGACCGCCAAGGCCGAGCGCAAGCGTCACCCGGTGAGCCTTGGCGACCCCTGGAGAACCCTGGTCCGGCGAGGCTGCCCGACCGACGAGGTGCCCGCCAGCTAAGGTCCGTGACCATGGCGGCGTCTCCGCCGGAATCGCAGATGCGGCTATTGCGGCCGGTATTATCGCCTATCGGGCATCGAAGCTGATCAAGGGGTGGCGAAATGGGCGACGTCCGTAACTCTGCGCGGCAGATCCTCGAGGAGTTCCAGCGGAGTGGTTCACTCTCCTCGGATGTGTTGGCCAAGGCCGGCTGGCAGGATTGACCTGACCGGCTGACGCCGGCGCTGGTGCTGTTGTTCGCTGCCAAGGCGCTCCTGCAGCTACGGCGAGAAGGCGGCGAGTGCTTCCCCTTCGATGCTCGGCTGATGGCCGAGCATGGACTTTCCGAAGGTGAGGTCGAAACAATGGTGGAGGCGCTTTGTGGAGATCTCTCAGCTGTCAGGAAGGGGCGACGGAGTGAACTTTTCTCTTTGCGGAACATTCTGGCCATCCTGGTCGTTCTGTTGGGTGAGGAGAGTATTCATGGGGAGGATATTGACTTCCTCCTCGGTGGGGCGGAAGAAATCGCGGATGGATTTCTTCGGGCCGATGATCCGTTCAGGCTGGTCGAGCGGGGTGTGGAGATCGGACCCTGGGACGCGAGCGAGGCGGGCTGGCAGGGTACCGATCTCGTCGACCTCGGTGGCCTCAGGATCCCCCGCGATCCGGGCCTCAAGATCCAGGTGAACGAGGGCAGAGGGTCCTCGGACCTGCTGGAGGCTGTTGTCCTCCGGGGGTCCACGGGGGTGCAGCTCCAGGCCTTCCATGTGACCCAGGAGGGTGCGTGGGCCAGGGCCCGTGAGAAATTCGCGCAGAACGTCCGTGGCCTCGGAGGCGAGGCGCGTGAGTGGGCCGGGCGCGCCGGTGTGGAACTCAGGTGCGAAATCCCGGTGGAACAGTCGCCCGGTGTCAGGGGGCCGCAGACCGTCCGTGTGCTCGGATTCGAAGGGCCGGGCTGGCTGCTGAGGGGCATTGTGACCGGCGAGGGTGCCGACCCTGCGAGCCAGGACGAGTGGGCCTACTCCTACGTCGAGCGCGTGGTTGTCGACCCCTCGTTCCGTAAGGTTCCCGATCCCCTGCTCTCGCCTGCCGGGTTCGGCTCGCTCCAGCCTTCGTCGGACAGTCCGATCCTGCTACGTATGCCGAAGTGACGCACCACCACATCGGGCGGATCCGCTCGCCGTGTGTCGCGCCGGGTCACCGGCCCGTCACGCGGGTAGGACTGTGGCTGTCCTGACAGGGCGTTGCCGAGACATCGCAGGAGCCGCGAGTGGCCGCTTATCTCGACCGTAACGGAGCCGACAGCCTTGAGGTGCCGGCGCAGGACGCGCCGGCGCCTCCGGCCGAACTGGTGGCGCTGGCGCACGCGTACGGGGTGGACACGAGGTACAACCCGGGGAGCGGGGCCGTGCCGGTGGGGGCGCGGACGCTGGTGGCGGTGCTGGCCGCGCTCGGGGTGGAGGCGGGGACGCCGGAGGCCGCCCGGGAGGCGCTGGAGCGTCACCGGGCGGCGCTGGCGGCCCGGTTGCTGCCGCCGTGCGTGGTGGTCCGGGCTGGCCGGCGCACCGCGCTGGACGTGCCGGCCGACGCGCGGCTGACCGTCGAACTGGAGGACGGCGGCCGCTGGGAGCTGCCGCGCGGGCACTCGCACTGGCTGCCCGCCGACCTGCCGCTCGGGCGGCACACCCTCACGGCGGAGACCCCGGAGCGCAGCGGCCGGGCGCCGCTGATCGTCGCACCGGAGCGGCTGCCCCAGCTCCCCGGCCGCGGCTGGGGCTTCCTCGCCCAGCTGTACTCCGTGCTCTCCGACCGCTCCTGGGGCATGGGCGACCTCGGGGACCTCGCCGAGCTCGCCCAGTGGGCGGGCGGCCTCGGCGCGGGCTTCGTGCAGATCAACCCGCTGCACGCCGCCCTGCCCGCCGTCCCCTCCGACCCCTCCCCGTACCGCCCCTCCTCCCGCCGCTTCGCCGACCCGGTGCACCTGCGGATCGAGGCGGTGCCCGAGTACGGCTATCTGACGGGCGAGCAGCGCGCCGAGGCGGAGGAGCTGGGCCGGCGCGCGGCGCGGCTGCGGGCCGAGGTGCTGAGCCACGACGGGCTGATCGACCGGGACGCCGTCTGGGCGCTGAAGCGCGAGGCCCTGCAACTGCTGTACCAGGTGCCGCGCGGCGTGGGACGGGAGGCGGCCTTCCAGGCGTACCAGGCCCGTGAGGGCGAGTGGCTGCGACGCCACGCGCTCTGGAACGCCCTCGCCGAGGTGCACGGCGCCGACTGGCACGGCTGGCCGAAGGACCTGCGCCACCCGGACGGCCCGCAGACCGCCCGCGCCGCCGAGGAGCTGGCGGACCGGGCCGAGTTCCACCGCTGGCTCGCCTGGCAGGTGGGCCAGCAGCTCGCCCACGCCCAGCGGGCCGCCGAGACCGCCGGGATGCCCGTCGGCCTGATCCACGACCTGGCGGTCGGCGCGCACCCGGACGGCGCCGACGCCTGGGTGCTCCAGGACGTGCTGGCCGGCGGCATCTCGGTCGGCGCACCGCCGGACGCGTTCAACGCCCACGGCCAGGACTGGGGCCTGCCGCCCTGGCGCCCGGACGCGCTCGCCGCGGCCGGCTACGCCCCGTACGCCGAGCTGCTGCGCGCCGCCGCCCGGCACGCCGGGGCGATCCGGGTCGACCACGTCATGGGCCTGTTCCGGCTCTGGTGGGTGCCGGCCGGGCACGCGCCGACCGAGGGCGCCTACGTCCGCTACGACGCCGAGGCGATGCTCGGGGTGCTCGCCCTGGAGGCGCACCGGGCCGGTACCGCCGTGATCGGCGAGGATCTGGGCACGGTGGAGCCGGGGGTGCGGGAGGAGCTGGCGGCGCGAGGCATCCTCGGCACGTCCGTCCTCTGGTTCGAGCGGGACTGGCAGGCCAAGGGGGAGATCCTGCCCCCCGAACGCTGGCGGCCGGGCAGCCTGGCCACCCTGACCACCCACGACCTGCCGAGCACCGCTGCCCGGCTCTCCGGCGAGCACGTCGAACTGCGGCACCGGCTCGGCCTGCTGGCCCGCGCGCTCGGCGAGGAGCAGGCCGAGGCGGCGGCGGAGCTGGCCGACTGGCGGGCGGAACTGCTCCGGCTGGGCCTGCTGGCCGAGGGCGAGCCGCTCTCCGCGCAGGCGCTGTACCGCTTCCTGGCGGCCACCCCGGCCGGGCTGGTCGGCGTCTGGCTGCCGGACCTGGTGGGCGATCCGCGCCCGCAGAACCTGCCCGGCACCTGGGACCAGTACCCCAACTGGCGGTTGCCGGTCGCCGATGCCGAGGGCCACCCGGTGACGCTGGACGCCCTGGCCGCGGTACCGGCCGCCCGGGCCCTGCCCGATCTCCTGCGCGCCGGGCCGCAGCCGCAGCCGTCCCCGCCGGGCGGCACCGGTACCCCAGCCCCCGCCTACCCAGCCCCCGTCGACCCGGTCCGAAAGGCCGACCCCGCCGAGCGCGCCCGCGTAAACGACGGGTAAGTTGGGCGACGTGGACAAGAGGAACGCTTTGCGAGCCGGCGCGGTCTCCGCAACGGTCACGCTGATGATGCTGCTGTCGTCGCCCGCCATGGCCCTCACCCGGGACGACGGCGACGACCCGGGTAGCGGCCTGAGCGTCGCCCAGACCCTCGGCCTGTACGTGCTGGCCCCGATCGCGGCCTTCGTGATCATCGCCGCCCTGGCCGGCCTGCCGTACGGCGGCAAGGCCAAGAAGAAGTAGCCCGAGGGCCCGCCACAGGACCCGTACAGACCCCGAAGGGGCGCCGGACCAGGTCCGGCGCCCCTTCGGGCGTTCCCGCGGGATCAGCTCCGGGCGCCCGCCGCCCGGTCGGCCGCCTGGGCCTTCAGCGCGCGCTCCACACCGGCCCGCGCCTCGACGACCTGCCGGCGCAGCGCCGGGGCCGGCTCGGCCGAGGCCAGCCACGCGTCGGTGGCGTCCAGGGTGGCCTGCTCGACCTGGAGCGCCGGGTACAGGCCGACGACGATCTGCTGCGAGATCTCGTGGCTGCGGGTCTCCCAGACGCCCTTGACGGCCGCGAAGTACTTCGCGGTGTAGGGGGCGAGCAGCTCGCGCTGGTCGGCCTGCTGGAAGCCGGCGATCACCGCGTCCTGGACGTAGTTGGTGAGCGTGTCCGACTCCACCACGGAGGCCCAGGCCGCGGCCTTGGCCTCGGCGGTCGGCCGGGCGGCCCGGCAGCTGGCGGCGTGCTCCTGGCCGGCCGCGGTGTTGTCGCGGGCCAGCTCGGCCTCGACCGCCGCGTCGTCGGCGCGGCCGGTGGCGGCCAGCCGGGCGAGCAGCGTCCAGCGCAGCTCGGTGTCCACGGCCAGGCCCTTCAGCTCGACCGAGCCGTCCAGCAGCCCGGCGAGCAGACCGAGCTGCCCGTCGGTGCGGGCGACGCCGGCCAGCGTGCGGGCCCAGGCCAGCTGGTGGTCGCTGCCGGGCTCGGCGGCGCGCAGCCGCTCCTCGGCGGCCTCGGCCCAGCGGGCCAGACCCTGCTCGCGCCAGGCCGGGTCGGCGTAGGCGTCGAGGGCCAGCTTGACCTGACGGTGCACCGACTGGACGACGCCGATGTCGGACTCCCGCTCCAGGCCGGAGAGCGCCAGCGCGAGGTAGTCGCGGGCGGCCAGCTCGCCGTCGCGGGTCATGTCCCAGGCGGAGGCCCAGCACAGGGCGCGCGGCAGCGAGTCGGCGAAACCGCCGAGGTGCTCGGTGACGACGGCCAGCGAGTCCTCGTCGAGGCGGACCTTGGCGTAGGAGAGGTCGTCGTCGTTGAGCAGGATGACGGCCGGGCGGTGGCGGCCGACCAGCTCCGGGACGTCGGTGCGCGGGCCGTCGACGTCCAGCTCGATCCGGTCGGTGCGCACCAGCGCGCCGTCGGCCGGCTCGTAGAGGCCGATGGCGATCCGGTGCGGGCGCAGCACGGCCTCGCCGCGGGCGCCGGCCGGCAGCGCGGGGGCCTCCTGAAGGACGGTGAAGGTCTCGATCGCGCCGTCGCCGTCGAGGGTGAGCTCCGGGCGCAGCACGTTGATCCCGGCGGTCTCCAGCCAGGCCTTGGACCAGGCCTTGAGGTCGCGCCCGCTGGTCTCCTCCAGCGCGCCGAGCAGGTCGCTCAGGCGGGTGTTGCCCCAGGCGTGCCGCTTGAAGTACGCCTGCACGCCCTGGAAGAAGGCGTCCTGGCCGACGTACGCCACCAGCTGCTTGAGCACCGAGGCGCCCTTGGCGTAGGTGATGCCGTCGAAGTTGACCATGACGTCTTCGAGATCGTTGATCTCGGCCATGATCGGGTGGGTGGACGGCAGCTGGTCCTGCCGGTACGCCCAGGTCTTCATCTGGTTGGCGAAGGTGGTCCAGGAGTGCGGCCACTTGGAGCCGGGGGCCTCGGCCTGGCAGACGGCCTCGGCGAAGGTCGCGAACGACTCGTTCAGCCAGAGGTCGTTCCACCACTCCATGGTGACGAGGTCGCCGAACCACATGTGGGCCAGCTCGTGCAGGATCGTCGCGGCCCGCTGCTCGTACGCGGCGTCGGTCACCTTGGAACGGAACACGTACTGGTCGCGCAGGGTGACGGCGCCCGCGTTCTCCATCGCGCCGGCGTTGAACTCCGGGACGAAGAGCTGGTCGTACTTGGCGAACGGGTACGGGTAGTCGAACTTCTCCTGGAAGTAGTCGAAGCCCTGCTTGGTGACCGCGAAGATCGCCTCGGCGTCCAGGAACTCGCGCAGCGAGGGCCGGCAGTAGACGCCCAGCGGCACCTTCTGGTCGCCGTTCTCGTAGCTGTCGAAGACACCGACGTACGGGCCGGCGACGAGCGCGGTGATGTAGGTGGAGATCCGGCCGGTCGGCTCGAACGTCCAGACCTGGGTGTCGCCCTCGCCGGTCGGGACCGGGGTGGGGGAGTTGGAGACCACGACCCAGCCCCGGGGGGCGGTCACCCGGAAGGTGAACGCGGCCTTGAGGTCGGGCTGTTCGAAGGAGGCGAAGACGCGGCGGGCGTCCGGCACCTCGAACTGGGTGTACAGGTAGGTCTCGCCGTCGACCGGGTCGACGAACCGGTGCAGGCCCTCACCGGTGTTGGTGTAGGCGCAGTCGGCGACCACCCGCAGCTCGTTCTCGGCGGCGAGGCCGGGCAGCGCGATCCGGCTGTCGGCGAAGTTCGCGGTGTCGATCCGCTCGCCGTTGAGCGTGATCTCCTCGACGCTCGGTGCCACCAGGTCGATGAAGGTGGCCGCGCCGGGGGTGCTCGCGGTGAACCGGACCACGGTGGTGGACCGGAAGGTGCCTCCTTCGCGGGCCGAGCTCAGGTCGAGCTCGATGTCGTACGCGTCCACGTGCAGGAGGTCGGCCCGGGTGCGGGCCTCCTCACGGGTCAGGTTGGTGCCGGGCACTCGCAGGACTCCTTCGTCAGGCTGATGCTTCGCATCCTCCCATGCCCAACGCGCGGGGCCGGCGAATAATCGCGGGCGGGGCGGAGCAGGCCGTTCGGCCCGTCCCGCCCCGCCCGCGACGGGGGGTCAGCGCATCTCGCGCCGACCGCATTTCCCGGGGTGGCGGTGCCTCACTTCTTGGCGTACTTGAAGACCGGCGCGTCCGAGCCGCCGCTGCGGGCGAAGCCGACGAGCGAGCCGTCCGGCTGGATCACGTACTCCGTGCTGCTGGAGACGGTGTAGGTGCCCTTCGGCGCCGCGAGGTCGCCGAGTTCGCTCACCGAGCCGTCGGTGGGCGCGAGCGTGACCAGCTTGGCGTCCTTGTTGTAGCCCATGTCCAGCACCGCGCGGATCCGGCCGTCCTTGTCGGTGCCGGAGACCAGCCGGATGCCCTGGTTGGTGCCGCCGGTGGAGGACCAGAGCCGCTTGCCGGTGGTCAGGTCGTACGCGTTGATGGCCGGCTTGGTGCCGTTGACCTGCGCGTACAGCGTGGTGCCGCTGATCACGTTCTGGGTGAACGCCTCGTGCTCGCCGGAGAGCCGCAGGCTGTCCGAACCGGCTTCCTTGACCGGCAGCTTGGCCATCGGCTTGTTGCTCTTGTCGAACGGCAGCACGTAGTCGCCGCTGGTGTTGTTGGTGATCAGCAGCACCAGGGGCGAGGACGAGAGGGCCTTGTCGACGTGTTCCAGGTCGTCCAGCGGGAGCGCGCCGCTGGTGGCCTTGCCGGTCTCCGCGTCCACGATCTGGAGCTGCGCCGTGGTGTTGGAGCCCTGGTAGCAGCGGTCGCTGATCGCGATCTGGTTGCCGGCCGCCCTGCTGTAGACGGAACAGTTCTTCTCGCGCGGCTGGTACTGCCAGACCGGCGAGCCGTCGGTGATGCTGACCGCGCCGATGGCGGTGCCGGCGATCACGACGGTCTTGTCGGTGATGCTCAGGGTCGGCCCGGAGAGCCGGTCGGTGGTCACCTTGGTCGACCAGAGCAGCTTGCCGCTGGTGAGGTCCACCGTGCCGACCGTGGAGCAGTCGCTGTCACCGGTGTTGAGCGACACCGCGACCACGTGCTTGGAGTTCACCCCGTGCGAGACGGTGCAGAACTCCTTCGCGCCGGCCGGCGGCGCGATGGTCCACGCCTCCTTGCCGTCGGAGGCGTTGACGGCCCGGATGCCGGTGGTGTCCGCGCGGACGAGGACCTTGTCGGTGCCCCAGGCCCCGAGGACCTGGGAGCCGCTGCCGGCGTTGGCGGGCTTGGCGGCGTTCCAGGCGAGGTTGTAGGCGCCCGCCTTGCCGCCGCCGGTGCCGCCACTGGCGCTGGCGCTCGGGGAGTTCGAGGTGGTCGGGTCGTCGGTGGTCCCGCCGGTGACGCTGCCGCCGGTGACGGTGCCCCCGGTGCTCGCCACGGGGTCGTGCTTGGGGTCGTCGGTGAGGAGCACGACCAGGCCGGCCACGATGGCGATCGCCAGCACGCCGCCGATGATCCCGCCCCAGAGCATCACCGGGTTGCGCTGCTTCGGCGCGGGCGGCACCGGCACGCCCTGGTAGCCGTACCCGGCCTGCTGCGGGTACCCGTAGCCGTTGGCCTGCTGCGGGGCGGGGTAGCCGTACGGCTGGCCGGCGACGGGCGCCTGGTACGGCGGAGCCGGGTCGTACGGGCCGACCGGTGCGCCCGGCGGGGGCGGCGGCGCGCTCTGCGCGGGGAACGCGGCCGCGGTGGGCGCGTAGGCGTACTCGCTGCCCGGAGCCGGCGGCGGCCCGGGCGGCGGTGGTGTGCCGGGCGCGGCCGGTGCGACCCGGCCCGGGACCGGCGCCCCGTCGACATGTGTCCTCTGGTCCGCCACGGCGGCCGGGTCCACGCCGCCGGGCGTGCGCCCGAGTGAGACGCCCCGGTTGCCCTGCGCACCGCCGCCGGACGAATCGCCTGTCCCCGGTATCGGGTGATCCCCTGCCATCTGCTGCCCCGTCATGTCTGGAAGCGCCCCCCGGCCGGTTCACATCCGGGGCCGGTGGGGCGGGTGAGATTGGGCACCATCGTACGGGTGGGCTTTCCCGGGCCCTCCTCAGGAGCCCCCGGACCCCTGCGCGACGGCCCCGGACCGCACCGGCCGCCGCCGTCCGGTCCCGCCCCGGACCGCACCCCCGGGCCGCTCCGCGCCGTAGGCTTCAGGAGTTGAAGGGGACGCCCGGCGGAGGGGTTCCCTCGCCGTTGGGAGGGTCGATCATGTCGACGGACACACCGGGCTCGCAGTCCTCGCTGCACCGGGCGAACCTGGACCGGGTGCTGCGGGCGGTGCGGATGGCCGGCTCGCTGACCCAGGCGGAGATCGCCCGCGGCACCGGCCTCTCGGCGGCCACCGTGTCCAACATCGTCCGGGAGCTGAAGGAGGGCGGCACCGTCGTGGTCGCCGACACCTCCTCCGGCGGCCGCCGCGCCCGCAGCGTCTCGCTCAGCGGCGACGCGGGGATCGTGGTGGGCATCGATTTCGGCCACACCCATCTCCGGGTCGCCGTCGGCAACCTGGCGCACCGGGTGCTCGCCGAGGAGAGCGCGCCGATCGACGTCGACGTCTCCGCCGAGCAGGGCTTCGACCGCGCCGAGGCGCTGGTCGAGCGGCTGCTCCAGCAGGCCGGTTTCCGCCCCGACAAGGTGATCGGCGTCGGCCTCGGCGTGCCCGGCCCGATCGACGTGGAGACCGGCGCCCTCGGCTCCACCGCGATCCTGCCCGGCTGGACCGGCATCGCCCCCGGCCGGGAGCTGGCCGAGCGGCTCGGCATGCCGGTGCACGTGGACAACGACGCCAACCTCGGCGCGCTCGGCGAGCTGGTCTGGGGCGCCGGCCGCGGGGTGAGCGACCTCGCCTACATCAAGGTGGCCAGCGGCGTCGGCGCCGGTCTGGTCGTCAACGGCCAGCTCTACCGCGGCCCGGGCGGCACCGCCGGTGAGATCGGGCACATCACCCTGGACGAGGCCGGCCCGGTCTGCCGCTGCGGCAACCGGGGCTGCCTGGAGACCTTCGTCGGCTCCCGCTACCTGCTCGGCCTGCTCACCCCCACCCTCGGCACCGGGCTCACCCTGCCCCGGGTGGTCGAGCTGGCCCACCACGGCGACCTCGGCTGCCGCCGGGTGATCGCCGACGCCGGCCGGCAGATCGGCAGCGGCGTCGCCACCCTCTGCAACCTGCTCAACCCCCGCCGGGTCATCCTCGGCGGAGACCTCGCCGAGGCCGGTGAGCTGGTGCTCGGCCCGATCCGGGACTCGGTGGCCCGGTACGCCATCCCCAGCGCCGCCCGTCAGCTCTCGGTGGTCCCCGGCACCCTGGGCGGCCGGGCCGAGGTGCTCGGCGCGCTCGCCCTGGTGATGAGCGAGATGGACGAGTCGGGCGCCGTCGGCCGCCCGGTCCCGGCGTCCGTCGCCCGGCCCTGAGCGGGGCGCGGCCCCCGGCCGGATCCGGGTGCGGGCCGCACCCCGGCGGCCGGCGGTAACCGGCCGGTGGCACCGGGCGCGCCGCTCGGTGTCCGGGAGGCGGACATTAGACTCGACCGGTCGGCACCGACCGAGACCGTCGGAGCGCGCCGGCACACCGGGCAGCGACGCCCGTCGGACCCCCGCGGTCCGCAACTTTGAACGAGGAGGAACGGGTGGCCCTGCTGACCCGCATTCGGGGACCGCGCGATCTCGACCGGCTCACGCCCGGACAGCTGGCCGCACTGGCCCAGGAGATCCGGACCTTCCTGGTGACGGAGGTCTCCAAGACGGGCGGCCACCTCGGGCCCAACCTCGGCGTGGTGGAGCTGACCATCGCGCTGCACCGGGTCTTCGACTCCCCGCGCGACCGCATCCTCTTCGACACCGGCCACCAGAGCTACGTCCACAAGCTGCTCACCGGCCGCCAGGACTTCTCCCGGCTGCGGATGAAGGACGGCCTCTCCGGCTACCCCTCCCGCGCCGAGTCCGAGCACGACGTGATCGAGAACTCGCACGCCTCCACCGTGCTCTCGTACGCCGACGGTCTCGCCAAGGCCAACCAGATCCAGGGGCACCAGGACCGCCCGGTCGTCGCCGTCATCGGCGACGGCGCGCTCACCGGCGGGATGGCCTGGGAGGCGCTCAACAACATCGCCGACGCCAAGGACCGCCCGCTCGTCATCGTCGTCAACGACAACGAGCGCTCCTACTCGCCGACCATCGGCGGCATGGCCAACCACCTCGCCACGCTGCGCACCACCCAGGGCTACGAGCGCTTCCTCTCCTGGGGCAAGGACGCGCTGCAGCGCACCCCCGTGGTCGGCCAGCAGCTGTTCGAGACCCTGCACGGCGCCAAGAAGGGCCTGAAGGACTTCATCGCCCCGCAGGGTATGTTCGAGGACCTCGGCCTCAAGTACATCGGCCCGATCGACGGCCACGACCTCACCGCCCTGGAGTCCGCGCTGACCAAGGCGCGCGGTTTCGGCGGCCCGGTGATCGTGCACTGCCTCACCGAGAAGGGGCGCGGCTACCACGCCGCCGAGAACAACGACGAGGACCGCTTCCACGCGGTCGGCGTGATCCACCCGGAGACCGGTCTGCCGATCAAGAGCTCCGGCAAGGACTGGACGTCGGTCTTCGGCGAGGAGATGGTCGCGCTCGGCCACGAGCGCGAGGACATCGTCGGCATCACCGCGGCGATGCTCCACCCGGTGGGCCTGGCGCCGTTCGCCAAGGCCTTCCCGGAGCGCATCTTCGACGTCGGCATCGCCGAGCAGCACGCCGTCACCAGTGCCGCGGGTATGGCCACCAACGGCCTGCACCCGGTCTTCGCGGTCTACGCGACCTTCCTCAACCGGGCCTTCGACCAGGTCCTGATGGACGTCGCCCTGCACAAGCTGGGCGTCACCTTCGTGCTGGACCGCTCCGGCGTCACCGGCACCGACGGCGCCTCGCACAACGGCATGTGGGACATGTCGATCCTGCAGGTCGTCCCCGGCCTGCGGCTGGCCGCCCCGCGCGACGCCGACCAGCTCCGCGCCCAGCTGCGCGAGGCCGTCCAGGTCGGGGACGCCCCGACCGTGGTCCGCTACTCCAAGGGCACGGTCGGCCCGGCCGTCGCCGCGGTCGGCCGGGTCGGCGGCATGGACGTGCTGCGCGCGGCCGAGGCCCCGGCCGGCGACCGCCGTGCCGACGTGCTGATCGTCTCGGTCGGCGCGATGGCCCCCACCAGCCTGGAGGTGGCCGACCTGCTGGCCGCCCAGGGCATCACCGCCACCGTGGTGGACCCGCGCTGGGTCAAGCCGGTGGACGCCGCCCTGCCCGGCCTGGCGGCCGAGCACCGGGTGGTCGTCACGATCGAGGACAATGGCCGGGTCGGCGGTGTGGGCGCGGCCGTGGCGCAGGCGCTGCGCGACGCCGAGGTGGACGTGCCGGTGCGTGACTTCGGCATCCCGCAGCAGTTCCTGGACCACGCCTCGCGGGCCGAGATCCTCGCCGAGATCGGCCTCAACGCCCCGGACATCGCCCGCCGGGTCACCGCGCTGGTCTCCCGGCTGGACGTGGCCCCCGTCGAGGCCTGACCGGGGCCCGGGCCGTCCCACGGACGGCCGACCGACGCAACTCTGTAACAGTTCGTCACAGGCAAGGCTGATAATCGCACCGAAAGGCGGGACCGGCGCTGCCCGCGCCGATCCCGCCCGGTAGGTTGTCACTCGTGCCGACGACCCCCACCCACCCACGCCTCGCCGGCCCGGCCCAGCGCCTGCCCATGGCGGCCTTCCTGGCCGACCGCTGGGCGGGCGTCCGTACGGGTTACTGGACGAGGCTGGTGCCGGTGCTGGCCCTGGTCGCGCTCGTCACCCACATCCCCTCCTTCGTCCGGCCGGTCTGGAGCCCCGACGAGGGCTTCCTGGCCACCCAGGCGCGGATGCTCTCCGACGGCGGGGTGCTGTACGACACCGTCGTGGACCGCAAGCCGCCGCTGCTGCCCTGGCTCTACCAGGCCTGCTTCACCGTCTTCGGCTCCGCCTCGCTCTGGCCGCTGCGCACCCTGGCCGTGGTCGCCCACCTGGTCACCGCGATCCTGCTGGCCTCGATCGCCCGCGGCCGCTGGGGCAACCGGGCCGGCGCCGGGGCGGGCCTGCTCTACCTGCTGGTCTCCATCGGGCTCTCCCCGGAGGACACCCAGGCGGCCACCTTCGAGGTCTTCATGCTGCCCGCCATGGTGGCCGCCTTCCGGTACGCCGAGCGGCGCCGCTGGCTGGCCGCGGGCATCGCGGTGGCGCTCTGTTCGCTGACCAAGCAGACCGGCGGCGCCGTGATGCTGCCGGTGCTCTGGATGCTGTTCCAGGACGCCCGCCGGCGCGGGGTGCGCTGGCCGCCCGCCCTGTTCAAGATCGGTTTCGGGTTCACGCTGCCGATAGCGCTGGTCGCGGTGATCCTCACCAAGCCCAAGGGCTTCCTGTTCTGGGTGGTCACCGGCAGCGGCGACTACGCCTCCTTCGGCGGTGCCTGGCTCCAGATGACCGGCCGGGCGCTGGGCAACTCCGCGATCCTGGTCGGGGCCGGCCTGGGCTTCCTGCTGCCGGTCGGGCGCCGGCTCTGGCTGAAGTACCGCCACCGCCCGCTGCCCGTCGCGGGGGAGGAGCACGGTTCCACCACCGACCTCTGGGTCTGGCTGCTCTCCTCGGCCGTCGCGGTCAGTGTCGGCTTCCACTTCTTCGGCCACTACTACCTGCAGCTGATGCCCCCGCTGGTGCTGCTGGGCACCGGCGCGGTCGCCACCTCGGCGGTCCGCTGGCGGCCGGTCCTGGTGTACACCACGGCCGTCGCGACGGTGTTCTGGGGCCTGGCGCTGGCCTGGCCGGGGGAGCGGCTCGACCGGACCACGGAGGTCGCCACCGCCGTCGCCGCGCAGACCACGCCGAAGGACACCGTGCTGGTCTGGGGCATGCACCCGGAGCTGTACTGGCTGGCCGACCGCAAGCCCGCCACCCGCTACCTGACGGCGGGCTTCCTGACGAACTACAGCGGCGGCAAGGACGGCAACCCGAACGTCGGCGAACAGTTCAGCGTCAGCAACGCCTGGCAGACCTTCGACCAGGAGATCGCCAAGAGCCTGCCCGAGGTCGTGGTGGACGACTCCGGCCTCGCCCCGTACCAGCCCGGGCTGGTGCCGAAGATCGAGAACCTGCTGGACACCCACTACGAGATGGTCGGCGTCTTCGCCGACACCGTGGTCTACCGCCTCAAGCGCTGAGCCCCGGGCCCGGCACACGGGCAGGAGCCCCGGTGACCTCCACGGTCACCGGGGCTCCTGAGGGTCCGGCCGCGTTACGCGGGGACGGAGGCCACGCCCGGGGCGAGGAACCCCTTGCCGTTCACCCGCTCGGCGACGCCCGAACGGTCCAGGTACGGGGTGATCCCGCCCAGGTGGAAGGGCCAGCCGGCACCGGTGATCATGCAGAGGTCGATGTCCTGCGCCTCGGCGACGACACCCTCCGCCAGCATCAGGCCGATCTCCTGCGTCACGGCCTCCAGCGCGCGGTCGAGGACCTGCTCCTCGGTCAGCACGGAGTCGCCGAAGGTCAGCAGCTCCAGCACCTCGGGGTCGAGGACCTGCTTGCCGTCGACCCAGGTGTAGAAGCCGCGCTTGCCGGCCTTGACCACCCGGCCGAGGTTCTCGGAGACGGTGAACCGCTCCGGGAAGGCGCCGTGCAGGGTCTCCGAGACATGCAGCGCGATGGCCGGGCCGACCAGCTCCAGCAGCACGATCGGGGACATCGGCAGACCGAGCGGCTCGACGCCCTTCTCGACGGTGGCGATCGGGGTGCCCTCGTCGATGATGCTCTGGATCTCGCCCATGAAGCGGGTCAGGATCCGGTTCACCACGAACGCCGGGGCGTCCTTGACCAGTACGGCGGTCTTCTTCAGCTTCTTCGAGACGCCGAAGGCCGTGGCCAGCGAGGCGTCGTCGGTCTGCTCGCCGCGGACGATCTCCAGCAGCGGGAGGATCGCGACCGGGTTGAAGAAGTGGAAGCCGACGACCCGCTCGGGGTGCTTCAGCTTCGAGGCCATCTCGGTGACCGAGAGCGAGGAGGTGTTGGTCGCCAGCACACAGGTCGGCGAGACCACGTTCTCCAGGTCGGCGAAGACGGTCTGCTTGACGCCCATCTCCTCGAACACGGCCTCGATCACGAAGTCCGCGTCGGCGAAGCCGGCGGCCTTGTCGAGCGAGCCGGTGACCAGGCCCTTGAGGCGGTTGGCCTTGTCCTGGCCGATCCGCCCCTTGCCGAGCAGCTTGTCGATCTCGGTGTGGACGTAGCCGACGCCCTTGTCGATGCGCTCCTGGTCGATGTCGGTGAGGACCACCGGCACCTCCAGCCGGCGGGCGAACAGCAGCGCCAGCTGCGAGGCCATCAGACCGGCGCCGACCACGCCGACCTTGGTGACCGGGCGGGCCAGCGACTTGTCCGGCGCGCCGAACGGGCGCTTGGCCCGGCGCTGCACCAGGTTGAAGGCGTAGATGCCGCTGCGCAGCTCGCCGCTCATGATGAGGTCGGCCAGGGCCGCGTCCTCGGCGTCGAAGCCCGCCTGCAGGTCCTGGTCCTTGACCCGGGCGATGATGTCCAGCGCCTTGTACGCGGCCGGAGCGGCACCGTGCACCTTGGCGTCGGCGACCAGCCGGCCCCAGGCGACGGCGTCGTCCCAGGCCTTGCCGCGGTCGATCTCCTCGCGCTCGACCACGACGTCGCCGTTGAGGACCTTGGCGGTCCACAGCAGCGACTGCTCCAGGAAGTCGGCCGGCTCGAAGATCGCGTCCGCGATGCCGAGCTCGAACACGTCCGCGCCCTTGAGCTGCTTGTTCTGGCTCATCGAGTTCTCGATGATCACCTTGACGGCCTTCGCCGGACCGACCAGGTTCGGCAGGAGGGTGCAGCCGCCCCAGCCCGGGACGAGGCCCAGGAAGACCTCGGGCAGCGAGAAGGCCGGCACGCCCGCGCTGACCGTGCGGTAGGTGCAGTGCAGGCCGACCTCGACGCCGCCGCCCATCGCCGCGCCGTTGTAGTAGGCGAAGGACGGGACGGGCAGCGCGGCGATCCGCTTGAAGACCTCGTGGCCGCCCTTGCCGATGGCCAGCGCGTCCGCGTGCTCCTTGAGCAGCTCGACGCCCTTGAGGTCGGCGCCGACCGCGAAGATGAACGGCTTGCCGGTGACGGCGACGCCGACGATCGTCCCCTCGGCGGCCTCCGCCTCGACCTGGTCGAGTGCGGCGGACAGCTTCAGCAGCGAGCCCGGGCCGAAGGTGGTCGGCTTGGTGTGGTCGAAGCCGTTGTCCAGGGTGATCAGGGCCAGCCGTCCGGCCCGCAGCGGCAGGTCCAGGTGGCGTACGTGCGCGGCGGTCACGACCTCGCCGGGGAACAGCCCGGCGCCGTGCTGCAGCAGCTCAGTGGTGCTCATGGTCACTTACCGCCCTCGGACTCTGCCTGCTCGGTGGCTCCGCTCCAGTGCGGGTTCTCCCAGATGATCGTGCCGCCCATGCCGAAGCCGATGCACATCGTGGTGAGGCCGTAGCGGACGTCCGGGCGCTGTCCGAAGCGGCGGGCCAGCTGGTTCATCAGGCGCACGCCGGAGGAGGCCAGCGGGTGGCCGTAGGCGATCGCGCCGCCGTACGGGTTGACCCGCTCGTCGTCGTCCGCGATGCCGTAGTGGTCCAGGAAGGCGAGCACCTGGACGGCGAAGGCCTCGTTGATCTCGAAGGCCTGGATGTCGTCGATGGTCAGACCGGCCTTGGCCAGCGCCTTCTCGGTGGCCGGCACCGGGCCGATGCCCATGACCTCGGGCTCGACGCCCGCGAAGGCGAACGAGACCAGCCGCATCCTCACCGGGAGGCCGAGCTCCTCGGCGACGTCCTCGGCGGCCAGCAGCGAGGCGGTGGCGCCGTCGTTCAGACCGGCCGAGTTGCCCGCGGTGACGTTGCCGTGCGGGCGGAACGGGGTCTTGAGGCCCGCCAGGTTCTCCAGGGTGGTGCCCGGGCGCATCGGCTCGTCCACGGTGGCCAGGCCCCAGCCGGTCTCGCCGACCTCGGGGTTGGTGTTGCGGATCGAGATCGGCACCAGGTCGGGCTGGATGTCGCCGTTGGCGTACGCCTTGGCGGCCTTCTCCTGCGAGCGCACGGCGTAGGCGTCGCAGCGCTCCTTGGTCAGGTGCGGGAACCGGTCGTGCAGGTTCTCCGCGGTCATGCCCATGAACAGGGCGGACTCGTCGACCAGCTTCTCGGAGACGAAGCGCGGGTTGGGGTCGACGCCCTCGCCCATCGGGTGGCGGCCCATGTGCTCGACGCCGCCGGCCACGACCACGTCGTACGCGCCGAAGGCGATGCCGCCGGCGGTGGTGGTGACGGCGGTCAGCGCGCCGGCGCACATCCGGTCGATCGCGTAGCCCGGGACGGACTTCGGCAGGCCGGACAGCAGGGCGGCGGTGCGGCCGATGGTCAGCCCCTGGTCGCCGATCTGCGTGGTGGCCGCGACGGCGACCTCGTCGATCCGCTCGACGGGCAGGTTCGGGTTACGGCGTACGAGTTCCCGGATGCACTTGACGACCAGGTCGTCGGCGCGGGTCTCGTGGTAGATGCCCTTCGGGCCGGCCTTGCCGAACGGGGTGCGGACGCCATCGACGAAGACGACGTCCCTCGCGGTACGAGGCACGGGGGCTCTCCTCCCAGGGACCAACGGTTGAGGTGGGCAGGCCGCCGCCGTCGAAGACCCGGGCGGCGCCGCTCCACCGCCATGCTACCCGTCGGTAACCAACCTGCCCAGGCCCGGCGGCCCGATCTCCCCGTGTGTCCCGCGCCACGTCCCCGCCACACCCCGTCACATGCCTCTGCGGACTCCCCCGGCCCGGGTACGCCGAAAGGGGATGCCGTCCGTGACGACATCCCCTTTCGGCGTACCTCCGTGTGCCGGTGCCGCTCAGTTCTCCTGGGCCGCCGCCTTGGCGAAGGCCGCGGCCATCGCCGGTGCCACCAGCTCCACCTGCCACTGCCGGGCGCCGAGCCGGCGCAGCGCGGCGGCCACCCGTTCGGCGTCGGCGTCGGCCGGCGGTTCCCAGGAGACCCGGCGGACCAGGTCCGGGGTGATCAGGTTCTCGGCCGGCAGGTTGTGCCGCTCGGCCAGCTCGCTCACCGCGGCCCGCGCCCCGGACAGCCGGGCGGCGGCCACCGGGTCCTTCTCGGCCCAGGCGCGCGGCGGCGGCGGGCCGTCGTGCGGTGCGGCGGCGGGCGGCAGCTGGTTCTCCGGGACGTCCCGGCCCCGCTGTACGGCCGCCAGCCACTGTTCCAGCTGGCGCCGGTGCACCCGCGGCCCGAAGCCCTGAACGCCCTGGAGGGCGGCGATGTTGAGCGGCATGGCCAGCGCGGCGTTGACGATCGCGGCGTCCGAGAGCACCCGGCCCGGCGAGATGTCGCGCTCCTGCGCGGTCCGGTCCCTGGTCAGCCACAGCTCGCGCACCACGGCCAGCTGGCGGCGCCGGCGGACCTTGTGCAGCTGGGAGGTGCGGCGCCACGGGTCGGTGCGCGGCGCGGGCCGGGGCGCGGCGGCGATCGCGGCGAACTCCTCCAGCGCCCAGTCGAGCTTGCCCTGGGCGTCCAGCTCCTGTTCGAGTGCGTCACGCAGCTCGACCAGCACCTCGACGTCCAGAGCGGCGTAGCGCAGCCAGGGCTCGGGCAGCGGGCGGGTGGACCAGTCGACCGCCGAGTGCTCCTTGGCCAGGCTCAGCCCGAGCACGCTCTCGGTCATCGGCCCGAGGCCGACCCGGGCGAAGCCGGCGATCCGCCCGGCCAGCTCGGTGTCGAACAGTCTCTGGGGTCTCATGCCGACCTCGGCCAGGCAGGGCAGGTCCTGGGTGGCGGCGTGCACCACCCATTCGGTGTCCGCGAGGGCGGCGCCCAGCCCACTGAGGTCGGGGCAGGCGATCGGGTCGATCAGCGCGGAGCCGGCGCCCGCGCGGCGGAGCTGGATGAGGTACGCGCGCTGTCCGTAGCGGTAGCCGGAGGCCCGCTCGGCATCGACGGCGACCGGTCCGGTACCCGCGGCGAAGGCGGCGACGGTGGCGGCCAGCGCCCCCTCGTCCGCCACGACTGGCGGGATCCCCTCCTTCGGCTCAAGGAGCGGGACCGGGGCTGCTTCTTCTGGGATGGCTGCTACGGCGTCGGTCACCCACCAAGGGTACGACGGTCCTCAGAACCGGGAGTGTTGTCGGACTGGTCAGACCGGGTCCATGACGATCTCTCCGCCCACCCGGTCCGAGCCGAAGCGCCGTACCAATCCCAACCCGCTCCCACCCGTTCGCCTCGTTCCGCCCGCCCCTATCCGCCTCGCCCGCCGCCCCAGCCCGCCCTACCCGCCCCGAGCCGAAGGGGCGCGCCGGTGCCGAAAGGAAGGAGCGAGGAGGCCCCGAGGAACGAGGGGTCTTGGAGCGACGACCGTCGGCACCGGACCAGAGCGCCCCGGAGGCGAGCGGGCGAAAACACAGAGGCGAGCGGGCGAAAATACGGCCCTGGAGGAAACGTTCCTCCAGGGCCGCCGCAGCGGTCCCACCTAGGGCGTCAGTGAATGATTCCGGTCCGCAACGCGACCGCGACCATCCCGGCCCGGTCGCCGGTACCGAGCTTCCGGGCGATCCGGGCGAGGTGGCTCTTCACGGTGAGCGCGGACAGGCCCATCGCCACACCGATCGCCTTGTTGGACTGGCCCTCCGCGACCAGCCGCAGTACCTCCACCTCGCGGCCGGAGAGCTCGCGGTACGCGGCCTGCTGTGCGCCCGGCGCTCCGGGGGCTCCGGGGGCGCCCGGCACACCGGCCGAGCCCGGCACGCCCGGCATGCCGGGGCGCCGCATCCGGCCGGCCAGGCCGCCCGCGCCGAGCGGCAGGCCCGGGCGGCCCGGCATGGCGACGTTGGTGCGCGTCCCGGTGACGACGTAGCCCTTGACGCCGCCGGCCAGCGCGCTGCGGACGGCGCCGATGTCGTCGGCGGCGGAGAGTGCCAGGCCGTTGGGCCAGCCCGCGGCGCGGGTCTCGGCCAGGATGGTCAGCCCGGAGCCGTCCGGGAGGTGCACGTCGGCGACGCAGATGTCGCGTGGGGTGGAGACCCGGGGGCGGGCCTCCGCGATCGAGGACACTTCGATCACGTCTCGGACGCCGAGGGCCCACAGGTGGCGGGTGACGGTGTTTCGGACGCGGGGATCGGCGATGACCACCATGGCGGTGGGCTTGGTCGGCCGGTAGGCGACCACGTTTGCGGGGTGCTCAAGAAGGACCGACACCAGGCCTCCTGCGGGGAGTGGCGGACGGAACCCCGATGGGGGCGGTCGGAGTGTTCCGCGTTTGGAAAGGGTCACAGTCTGCTTCGGCAGCTACCGTGCCCGGCTTTAGCGAAAGATCACGATCTAGTGAGTAACAATACGGACAAATCGCGCAGGCGACTGATGTGACATGCCTGGAATTCGTACAAAATCGATCAGATCCAGCGCGGATTGGCCGGTTTCGGTGGGTTTCGACCGGTCGATTGACGTGGAGCGGAACGAAGGCCACACTCCGTCAGCCCCGGGGGGCGCCGGTCCGATGCGGACCGGCGCCACTCCTTCGTGCGAACCGGCGCGAATCAGTGCGAACGCGGGCGCCGGCGGGCGGGCATCGGAACCACTCCACCGAGTGACGAGGCATCGGCGGACTGCTGCGCCGCCGGTACGGCCGGCGGCAGGCCGGCGCTGGTGCAGAGCAGGTCCCCCCAGGCCGCCAGGTGCCGCTCGAAGCGGCCGTCGGCCGGCGTCCAGGACGCGCGGATCTCGATCTCGGTGGACGACGCCCGGTCCGCCAGCGCGCCGAAGTACTGCGAGGCGCATCTGGTCACCGTGCCGGACGGCTCCACGAAGCCGGCGCCGTGCGTCTGCAGCGCGTCCAGCAGCCAGGCCCAGCCGACCTCGGAGAGCATCGGGTCGCCGGCCATTTCGGGCTCCAGTTCGGCCCGGGTCATGGTCACGACCCGGAAGTCACCGTTCCAGGCCTCCTGGCCGGCCGGGTCGTGCAGCAGCACCAGCCGGCCGTCGGCCAGCTCCTCGCCGTCCACCTCCACGGAGGCGGTCAGCGCGAACGAGTAGGGGGCGAGCCGGCGTGGCGCGGGTACGGCGGACAGTTCGATCTCGGGGCGCAACCGCACCCCGCTCAGTGCCTCGACGGCGGCCCGGAACTCGCTCGGCGCCCCCTCCCGACCCGTTCCGCCACCTGTTCCGCCACCCTGTGCGGGGTGCCCGCCGACCGCTGCCATGACCCGAAGACTAGGTCGAAAACCTGGGTAATCGCCGCAACTTCTGCCCGTGCGGCGTGCCGGGACGGCAATCCGGCCAGATCTTGGAGGAACCCACGAGGCCGGGCGGGGAGTGCCACCCGGGGTACGTGCGAAGATTTGAACCGTGAGTGAGACAACGGCAGACACCACGGCAGCCATCAGCACCGGTCAGCAGCCCCCCGCGCGCCGCGGCGCCGCGTACGACTCCGCCTTCCTGCGCGCCTGCCGGCACGAGCCGGTGCCGCACACCCCGGTGTGGTTCATGCGCCAGGCCGGCCGCTCGCTGCCCGAGTACCTGAAGGTCCGCGAGGGCATCCCCATGCTGGACTCCTGCATGCGGCCCGAGCTGGTCAAGGAGATCACCCTGCAGCCGGTGCGCCGGCACAAGGTGGACGCGGCGATCTTCTTCAGCGACATCGTGGTCCCGCTCAAGGCCATCGGCATCGACGTGGACATCAAGCCCGGCATCGGCCCGGTGATCGCCGACCCGATCCGCACCGCCGAGGACCTCAAGCGGCTGCGCCCGCTGGAGCCGGACGACGTCCCCTACATCACCGAGGCCGTCGGCCTGCTGGTGGACGAGCTCGGCTCCACCCCGCTGATCGGCTTCGCCGGGGCGCCCTACACCCTGGCCAGCTACCTGATCGAGGGCGGCCCGTCCAGGAACCACGAGAACACCAAGGCCATGATGTACGGGCAGCCCGAGCTGTGGGCCGCCCTGGTGGACCGGCTGGCCGACATCACCTCCGTCTTCCTGAAGGTGCAGATCGAGGCCGGCGCCTCTGCCGTCCAGCTCTTCGACTCCTGGGTCGGCGCGCTCGCCCCCGACGACTACCGCCGCTCGGTGATGCCGGCCAGCACCAAGGTGTTCGACGCCGTCGCCGGATACGGTGTGCCGCGCATCCACTTCGGCGTCGGCACCGGTGAGCTGCTCGGCCTGATGGGCCAGGCCGGCGCGGACGTCGTCGGCGTGGACTGGCGGGTGCCGCTGAACGTCGCCGCCGAGCGGGTCGGCCCCGGCAAGGGGCTCCAGGGCAACCTCGACCCGGCCGTGCTGTTCGCGCCCACCAGGGCGGTCGAGACCAAGGCCCGCGAGGTGCTGCACGCCGCCCAGGCGATCGGCAGCAGCGGCCACATCTTCAACCTCGGCCACGGTGTGCTGCCCAGCATGGACCCGGACGCGCTCAGCCGGCTCGTCGCCTTCGTGCACGAGGCCAGCGCGCGCTGACCGGTCCAGGACAGGACGGTGGCGGGCCCCCGCAAGGCCGCCCGCCACCGCTGTCTCAGCTGTACCGCTCCTCTTCCTCCTCCACCGTCTCCTCCGCCTCCGGACCGGCCGGGAAGCCGGGCCGGCCCGGCGCATGGGCGGGCCGCGGGGGCAGCTTGGCCGCCCGCCGCCGCCGGAGGAACCAGAAGGCGAACGCCGCGGGCCCGAGTACCAGCAGGAACGGCGCCACCGCCGCGACCGCGATCGCCAGCCCGCGGACGATCGTGACCAGCACGTCCCAGCCGCCGCCCAGCGCGGAGCCGACCGAGTGCCAGAAACCCTCCTCGCTCTGCTTCGGTGCGTCGGGCGCGTCGGTGTGGGCGGGCGTCGGCTCGCGCCGTGCGTCCAGCGTGAGGGTGGAGAGCGAAGTCCGGGCGGCCAGCTCCTTCTGCTGCTTCTGCAGCGACTCCAGGTCCGCCTCACGGCGGCTCAACTCGCTCTCCAGACTGGTGATGTCGGCCAGCGACTTCGCCTGGCCCATCAGCGCCCGCACCCGCTCCACGCTCGCCTGCTGGCTCTGGACCCGGCTCGCCACGTCCGCGACCTGCTGGGTCACGTCGTCCGCCTGGCTCTTGCGCGACAGCACCTCGCCGAGTGCGGAGAGCTGGTCCAGGGTCTGCTGGAACGCCGCCGACGGCACCTTGAGGGTGATCTGGCCGTTCAGCGGGCCGCCGGGCCGGGGGGCCGCGCTGTACGGGTCCCTTCCGTCGGGAGCCCCGCCGTTCACCGTCTCGCCGCCGATGTAGCCCCCGGCGGCGGCCGCCAGCTCGCGGGCCCTGGCGAGCACCTGGGAGACGTCCGTGGTCCGCAGCGACAGCTGCGCGGTGTAGGCGATCAGCCGGGTGTCCGCGGCCGGCACGGCGCCCGGCTGCCCGGTCGCCTGCCCGGTCTGCCCCGCCCCCGCCGTTCCGCCCGCTCCGGCCGGAGCCGCCGACTGTGCGGCACCGGCGGCCGGCGCTGCCGCGGCCGCGGGCGCCTCGTCCTTCCTCGCCGCGCTGTCGCCCCCCGCCCGGGCGTCCATGTTCCGCTCGGCCGCGCCGCACCCCCCGACCAGCAGCGCCGCCGCGACCACTCCGGCCGCCAGTGCGCCCGGTCTGCGTCGTCCTCGCACCACGATCGAACCCTCCCCGAACCCTCGGTCCGGCGCCCCGACCGGGGCGCCCAGACCATTCGACGGGCGAGGGCCCGAATCGGACCCGTCCGGGAGATCGCAACTCGATCACGGCTCGGTGGCGGAGGGGACACGTACGGTCGCCGGGGTGGCTACCCGGCCTCGACCTCGATGCCCGCCCGCCGCAGCAGCGCCGCCGTCACCCCGTCCCCCGGGCGCAGGGCGCCGGTGAACGTGCCGTCGTAGACCCGGCCGCAGCCGCACGAGGGGCTGCGGGCCATCAGCAGCGCCCGCCGTGCCCCGGCCGCCTCGGCGGCGGCCAGCGCCTGCCGGGCGCCGTCCAGGAACGCCCCGGTGCAGTCCGCCCCCGTCACGTCCACCACCCGGGCCCGCCCGGCCAGCACGTCCTCGCCGTCCCCACCGACGATCTCCGCCGCCGGCCGCGGCGTCGCCAGCCCGCCCGCCACCTCCGGGCAGACCACCACCGCCTGTCCGGCCTCCACCAGCCCCACGGCCGCCGCCGACGTCTTCGCCCGCCCGTCGTACCGGCACGGCACACCCGCCAGACACGCGCTCACCAGGATCGGTTCCATGGCGGAAAGCTTAGGGCGTGTCTGACAATTCCCGCCGGGCGTGCGGCGTTGGGGCACGCACTCCCCCAGCCTCCGGCCGGGAGGTGCCCCCACGCCGCGTTGTCGTCGGTCGCCGATGCTCCGCATGGACTCCCTCCTCCGCCTTGCGATGCACGCACCCCAACGCCGCGCGCTGATCCGCCGCGAATTGTCAGACACGCCCTGGCCGTGCTCTGATCGGCGGCGCTGCGGAGGGGGAATCGTCCGGAAGCGGGCGGAGTGCGGCAAAGGTGTAAGGACCTGCAAGACTGCGAGGCATGTCGCAAGCACATGTCGTCGTGATCGGCGGCGGTATCGCCGGGCTGGCCGCGGCCGCCTTCCTCAGCGGTGCGGCCGGGGGGAGCGCGCGGGCCCGGGTGACGCTGCTGGAGGCGTCCGGGCGGGTCGGCGGGAAGCTGTCCGGCGGAGAGGTCGGCGGGGTCCGGGTGGACCTGGGGGCCGAGTCGATGCTGGCCCGGCGGCCCGAGGCGGTCGAACTGGCCCGTGCGGTCGGGCTGGGCGAGGAGCTGGAACCGCCGACCACCGCCAAGGCCGCGATCTGGACCAGGGGCGCGCTGCGGCCGCTGCCCGGCGGGCAGGTGATGGGCGTCCCCGGTGACCTGGACGCGCTCGCCGCCTCCGGGGTCCTCACCGCCGAGGGGCTGGAGCGGACCCGGCACGAGGGCGGTACGGAGGTCGCGGACGACATCGCGATCGGCCGGTACGTCGCCGCCCGGCTCGGCCGCGAGGTCGTGGACCGGCTGGTCGAGCCGCTGCTCGGCGGCGTCTACGCCGGGCACGCCGACGAGATCTCGCTGCGCGCCGCCGTGCCGCAGTTGCTGCCGATCGCGCAGGGCGGCGGCTCCCTGGTGGCCGGGGTGCGCGAGCTGGCGACCCGGCCGCAGAGCACCGCCGGGCCGGTGTTCCAGGGCCTGCGCGGCGGCCTCGGCACGCTGCCGGAGGCGGTCGCGGCGGCCTGCGTCAGGGCCGGAGCCGAGCTGCGGACGCACACGCCGGTGGACGAGCTGCGCCGGGCCCCCGACGGCTGGCGGGTGGTGACCGGCGGCGGCGAGACGCTCACGGCGGACGCCGTCGTGCTGGCCGTGCCCGCGCCCGCCGCCGCCCGCCTGCTGCGCACGGACGCGCCGGGCGCGGCCGCCGAACTGGACGGGGTCGAGTACGCGGGGATGGCGCTGGTCACCCTCGCCTTCCGGCGCGCGGACCTGCCCGAACCGCCGGCCGGCAGCGGCTTCCTGGTGCCGCCGGTGGACGGCCGGCGGATCAAGGCGTCCACCTTCTCCTCCAACAAGTGGGGCTGGCTGGAGCGTTCCGCCCCGGACGCGTTCCTGCTGCGCACCTCACTGGGCCGGCACCGCGAGGAGCAGGCGCTGGACCTGCCGGACGAGGAGCTGGTGGCCCGTTCGCTGGAGGACCTGGGCGAGGCGATCGGCCTGACCGCCCGTCCGTACGACACCGCCGTCACCCGCTGGCGGGCCGGCCTGCCGCAGTACCCGGTCGGCCATCTCGACCGGGTGGCCCGGATCCGGGCCGAGGCCGGGCGGCTCGGCGGGCTGGCGCTGTGCGGGGCCGCGTACGACGGGGTGGGCATCCCGGCGTGCGTCGCGAGCGCGCGGACGGCGGTGGCCGCGATCGTCGACGGACTGCCGACCCCGGAGACCGGGGAAGGTTCCACGGAGAGGACAATGGGCGCATGACTGAGACCGTTGAGCGGCAGCCGGAGCAGCAGCCCGAGAAGAAGAAGGCGCGCGACCTGAACCAGGTCATCCGCTACACCATGTGGTCGGTGTTCAAGCTCAAGGGCGCGCTGCCCGAGGACCGCACCGCCCTCGCGGCCGAGGTGGACGAGCTCTTCGCCCAGCTGGCCGCGAAGGACATCACGGTGCGCGGCACCTACGACGTGTCCGGTCTGCGTGCCGATGCCGACATCCTGGTCTGGTGGCACGCCGAGGACTCGGACGACCTCCAGGACGCGTACAACCGCTTCCGCCGCACCGGCCTCGGCCGGGTGCTGGAGCCGGTCTGGTCGAACATGGCGCTGCACCGCCCGGCCGAGTTCAACAAGTCGCACATCCCGGCGTTCCTCGCCGACGAGCGCCCGCGCGACTACGTCTGCGTCTACCCGTTCGTCCGCTCCTACGAGTGGTACCTGCTGCCGGACGCCGAGCGGCGCGCGATGCTCTCCGAGCACGGCCAGATGGCGCGCGGCTACCCGGACGTGCGGGCCAACACCGTGGCCTCCTTCGCCCTCGGCGACTACGAGTGGCTGCTCGCCTTCGAGGCGGACGAGCTGCACCGGATCGTCGACCTGATGCGCGACCTGCGCCCGTCCCGGGCCCGGCTGCACGTCCGCGAGGAGGTGCCGTTCTTCACCGGCCGCCGCAAGCCGGTGAGCGAGCTGCTCAACGGCCTGGTCTGACCGGCCGCGCACCATGTGGAGGGGCCCGCCTCGGCGGGCCCCTCCACGCGTTCTCCGGCCGGAGCGCGGTCGGCCGGGCCGCGGTCAGTCGCGCTGGGGGCGGAGCGCCGCGCGCAGCCGGGCGTCCGGGAGGGCGGCCGGGCCGATCATCGCGACGGCGGTGAGCAGTTCACGCTCGTCGTCGTCGACGAGGCCGTGCTGGCGCGCCGGGCGGACCTCGCGCAGCACCTCCTGGCCGACCGGTGAGGCCCACTGGGTGTAGGGGTAGACGTCGACCCGGGCCATCAGCAGCGTGCCCGAGGTGAGGATCAGCGGCAGCGAGAACCAGGCGAGCGGCACCAGCGTGTCACCGTCCGCGGCCCCGCCGACGGCCAGCGCGGCGGCCAGCAGCACCAGCGAGAGCAGCAGCGCCTGCCGGACCTGCCGGATCACCAGGACGGTGTTCTGCTGCACCGACGCCGGGGTGGCCAGTCCGGCCAGGGTCAGCCGGCCGCCGATCTCCAGCACGGTGGGGTGGACGCCCATCGCCCGCCGCAGGTCGGCCGTCCGGCACTGGCCCTCGGGCCCGACGGTGGCGACCACCGCGCGTTCCAGCCGGCTGCGGCCCTTGGGGTCGACGACGGTGGTCCAGCCGGTGTGCGCGAGGTGCAGCCGCCCCCGGGAGGACATCAGGACGAGCGCCAGCTCCACCACCCGGTCCGGGCCGCCCGCCAGGTAGGCCGTCTCGTACAGCCCGATTCCGACGGCCTCGGACGGCCGCGGTCCGTCCTGTCCGGCGAGGGTGTCCGCGGTGGCGGTCATCCGGACCAGCCGGATGCAGGAGAGCACCGCGGCGACGCAGGCCGGGATCAGGAAGAGCAACCACATGGGCTTGTTGTAGACCTCTCGCGGTCGCGCGCGGAACGCATTCCCGGAGCGCGATACCGAACTGTGACGTCAGGAGCCGCAGCTCGAACCACCACAGCTCGAACCGCAGCTGGAGGAGGACGAGGACCCGCAGCTGCTGGAGCCGGAGCCGCAGCTCGACGAGGACGAGCCGCAACCGCTGGAACTGGAGCCGCAGCTGCCGCCGCCGCAGCCGGATCCGGAGGACCCGGAGTCGGAGGAGCCGCACCAGGCGGCCGAGCCGCCGCAGGAGGAGCCGGACGAGGACGACGAGCATGACGAGGACGACGAGCATGACGAGGACGACGAGGAGGAGGACGAGGAGCCGCCGGTGGCCGCCGTGGACCGGGCGGCCGCGTCGGCCGCCGCCGCGGCGAGCATCGCCTCCTGCAGTTCCTCGTCCCCGAGCCCGGCGGCGGCCAGCCCGCCCAGCGCGATCGCGCCGAGCAGCGCGCCGCCCGTCGACCTGGGCGCCAGACCGGCACTGGGCTTCCACGGCTTGCCGCTGTTCATCAGAATGAGCTGGCGGCAGCCGGCCAGGGTGATCCGGCCCTTGACCGGCCAGGTGAGGATCAGGGCGACCAGGCCCACCACGAGCAGGACCGGCGGGATCCACGGCGCGGGCCGGTCGGAGCCGGCGTCGCCGGAGTCCAGCAGATAGGCCGCGACGGTGAACACCACCACGCCCAGCAGGGCGAACCAGAGCCGGCGGCGTGCCAGGCGGGCCCGCCGCAGCCGGACGGGGTTGCGCATCAGGCCGCGGTCGGCGAGCCGGTCGCCGATCTCCTGGACGGCGGGGGAGCGCATCACCTCGCGGCGCAGCGGGGTGAGGTCGCGGTGCTTTGACGGTCCGACGGCCTCGATGATCGCGAGGTCCACGGCGTCGTACGGCGTGCCGGTGGTGACGGTGACCAGGCCGGCCCGGTTGACCACCACCCGGCCCGCCTGGTGCATCCGCACCAGCGCGGTGTCGAAGACCCGGCCGGGGCCCCCGGACAGGAAGGCGGTGTCCAGCAGCGGCAGGCCGCGGCCGGGCAGGCCCTTGGCGAAGGGCACGCGCTTGACCAGCACCTTGGCCCGGATCGCGGCGACGGCGGCCGCGGCCAGCAGGACGGCCGGGACCAGGTAGTAGACGTTGTGCCACATGGGCGTTTCCCCCGGAATGGTGAGGTCTTACAGTTCGTGGGAGGGTCCGGCGCTTCCCGCCGGCCTCTTCTGGTCGTGTGGCCGCGGGCCGGGTAGCAGGGCCCGGCGCAGGCGGGTGAGCGGGCCGGGCCGTCGCCCGGCGGCGGGGTCGAGCCACTGCCGCAGGGCGGTGCGGTGCTCCTCTCCCGTGGCATCGTCCGCGATCGCCCAGGCGGCGAAGGCGCGGGCGTCGGCGCGGTAGCCGCCGGTCTGCGGGTGCCGGCGGGCGTACGCGAGGAACAGCGGTCCGTACTGCGGCCCGAGCAGGCGGGGCAGGGCCGGGGCGACCTTGGCGGCGGTGTCGCGGCGCTTGGCGGCCAGGCCGATCGACTGGGCGCGCACCTGGGCCTCGTCGAAGCCGGGCGGGACGGGGCCGCCGGCCACCAGGGCGGCCAGCAGCGCCTCCTGGCGCCGGGCCAGCGCGGCGCGGGCGGCGGTCAGGTCCGGGGCCTCGAGCGCTGGGCTCCCGTGGGCGGGGATCTCGTGCGCCGGGGGCTCGTGCGCGGGGTGATCGTGCGCCGGGCTCTTCTTGGGTTCAAGGGGTCGTCGCAACACCACTTGGTTTTAGGTGGTGAGTAGATCACGTAGACGCTCGGCTGGGGTATTCCAGCCGAGCGTCTTGC
>NZ_JBIVRD010000063.1:0-27790 GCF_044755565.1 Kitasatospora sp. NPDC092286
CGGGCCGTGTCCCGGGACGCGATCGAAGGACCCCGGGAGCCCTCCTTCGATCGGCAGGCCGGGGTGGCCGACGGGCCTTCCAAACCGGGCCCGGGGTGTCCGACCGGCGGTGAGCGAGAGGGGGCGCGCCGTGATCGCAGCCGTGGTCGGGGCGGTGCTGGCCGGCCTGCTGGTGGCACCGGCGCTGCGGGGCCTGGTGGTGCGGTACGCCGTGCCCGAGGGCGAACCGTGGTGCACCGCTTGCCCGTTGTGCGGGCGGACGCTGCGCGGGCTGCCGCCGACCGGGCGGTGTCCGGGCTGCCGGGAGCGGCTCGGGCCCGGTGCCTGGCGGGTGGAACTGGTCGCGGTGGCGGTCGCCGCCGCGGTGGCGGTCGCCACGGACGGGCCGCAGGGAGTGGCGCTGGTCTGGGCGGCCGGGCTCGGCGTGGTGCTCGCCTTCGTCGACGCCCGGGTGCGCCGGCTGCCGTACCCGCTGACGCTGGCGCTGGCCGCCGGGGTCGCCGGGCTGCTGGTGGCGGCCGCGCTGACGGACGGCCGTCCGGGGGTGCTGCTCCGCTGTCTGCTGGTGGCGCTGGCCGCCGCCGCGCTGTTCGAACTCCCGGTCTGGTTCGGCCTGATGGGCGGCGGCGACTCCCCGCTGGCGTTCGCGCTCGGTGCCCTGCTCGGCTGGTACGGCTGGGGCGCGGCCTTCACCGCGCTGTTCGCGGCCGTGCTGTCGGCCGGGCTCTGGGGCCTCGGCCGGGCCGCCGCCGCGCTGGCGCGCCGTCGGCCGGTCCGCGGGATCGAACTGCCGATGGGCCCGTTCCTGCTGCTCGGTACGGTGGTCGCGGTCTCCCTGCGGTAACGGCCCGCGGCAACGGCGAACGGGGCCCGCCGTACCGGTCAGGTACGACGGGCCCCGCCGTCGGCGCGCAGGCCCCACCCTCAAGGAGCGGCGCGCCGGGGGGAGTTACGGCATCTTGTGGACGAACGGGCCGACCGTGTTGGAGAAGGCGTTCCCGTTGTTGGCGTCCCAGTTGGTGGACCAGGTCATCGCGCCCCGGATGGTCGGCCACTTGGCCGGCGGGACGAAGCTGCCGCAGTTGTTGCCGGTGGCCAGGCAGTCCAGCGCGTTGTTCACCACGGTCGGCGAGACGTAGCCGCCGCCGGCCGCCTTGGTGGAGGCGGGGACGCCGATGCCGACCTGGTCGGGCCGCAGGCCGCCCTGGATCTGGGTGCAGACCTGCGAGGTGATGAAGTCGATGGTGCCCTGGTTGTAGACCTTGCCGTCGCAGCCGTTCATGCCGCCCGAGTTGTAGTACTGGGTGTTGACGACGGTCAGGATGTCCTTGGTGTTCAGCGCCAGCTGGAAGTAGGCGCCGGCGGTGCTGTACATCCCGATGGTCTCGGGGGCCATCGTCAGGACGAAGTTCGGGCCGACCTTGGCCTGCAGGCTGTGCAGCGCGTTGCCGAGCTGGGTCGGGTTGATGGCGTTCTCGAGGTCGACGTCGATGCCGTCGAAGCCGTAGTCCTTGATGACGGCGTACGCGCTGTCGACGAACGCGGCGGCGGCGGTCGGGTCGTTGACGACGATCGTGCCGTCCTGGCCGCCGATCGAGAGGATGACCTTCTTGCCGGCCGCCTGCTTGGCCTTGAGGTCGGCCCGGAACTGGGCGTCGGTGTAGCCGCCGAGGGCCTTGGACAGGCCCGGGTCCAGGGTGAAGCTGATCGCGCCGGCCCTGGTCGGCACGGCGTTGGCGAAGGAGACCGCGATGATGTCGTACGCGCTCTGGACGTCGGCGAGCTTCTGGACGGTCGAGTTGTTGTCGAAGTTCTGCCAGTAGCCGGTGACGGCGTGCTTGGGCAGGCCGGTGACCGGCGGGTTGGTGCTGGTCGCGGTCGCCGTGGGGGTCGGCGTCGCGGTCTGGGTCGGGGTGGCGGTGGCCGTCGGCGTCGCGGTCTGGGTCGGCGAGGCGGTGGCGGTCGGCGTCTGGGTGGGGGTGGCCGTCGCGGTCGGGCTCGGCGAGGAGGTGCCGCCCGGGCCGCTCAGGGTGATGTCGTCCGCGAAGTAGGCGCTCTGGCCGTACCAGCCGTGCACGTAGAGCGTGATGCTGCTGGCGCTCGCGCCGGTGGTGAAGGTGGTGGAGAGCTGGTTCCAGCTGTTCTGGTTGGACCAGACGCTCGGGTCGGTGCCGCCGGTGCCGCGCGCGCCGAGGTAGACGTACGGGCCCTGGACCCAGCCGCTCAGGGTGTAGCTGGTGTTGGGCAGCACGCTGATGGTCTGCGTGCACTCGGCCGTGTCGCCGGCGCCGGGGGTGGCCTGCAGCGCTCCGGTGCCGGAGTGGACCGGGGTGGTGACGACGCCCGCGTTGCCGGTACAGCTCCAGCCGGCCAGGCTGCCGGATTCGAAGCCGCCGTTGGTGACCAGGTTGCCGACGGCCGCGTTGGCGCCGCCGGCGAAGAGGGCGAGGCCGCTGCCGGCGAGGGCGAGGGCGGTGGCTCCGGCCGCGAGGGCCGGGAGCGTGCTGCGGCGCTTGTGCGCAGGCTGGTTCAGCGTACGGGCCATGGGGGTGACGCTCCTGGGAGAGGAGGGGCGGCCGCCGCGGTGGGGGGCGCGGCGGCCGCGTGTGGGGGAGGGGAGGTCCGCAGTACTGCTTCTGGTAGGGCGGGGTTCAGCAGTTCGTTCCGCCCTGGGTCAAAAGCTGGACTAGACCATTGGGGGTCGTCAAGCATTGAACCGTCGGCTTACGGATTCCTTAAGGAACCGGAGACCGTTCCGTATCCGGAGCAGCGCGGAGGCCCCGGAGTGTCCGGGCGCGCCTTCCGGCCACAGCCGCCACACCTGTCGCGACAGACTTCGTACAGGACCGTGACCCGACCGCTACCTGCGGCTTTCCCGCCCGACTCCGGGCGGGAGTAGGCTGCGCCAGGGGTTGTGACGGACCCCCGGGAATGAGTACGGAGGGGCCGAAAATCATGGGTCTGCGCGATGTCGTCGAACGTACGCCGGGGCTGCGCACCCTGTTGGACGGTATGTACGGCCTCTACGGCCGCCGGGTCGAGGTCCACCTCGCCCGCACCCCCCACCACATCGGGGTGATCCTCGACGGCAACCGCCGCTGGGCGAAGGCCACCGGTGGCTCCACCGCCTACGGCCACCAGCGCGGCGCCGACAAGATCAGCGAGTTCCTCGGCTGGTGCGACGAGACCCACGTCAAGGTCGTCACGCTGTGGATGCTCTCCACCGACAACCTCTCCCGGCCCGCCGACGAGCTCGTCCCGCTGCTCGGGATCATCGAGGACGCCGTCACCGGCCTGGCCGGCGCCCGCCGCTGGCGGGTCAACCCGGTCGGTGCGCTGGACCTGCTCCCGCAGCACACCGCGGACGTGCTCAAGCGCGCCGCCGAGGAGACCGCCGGGATCGAGGGCATCACCGTCAACGTCGCCGTCGGGTACGGCGGCCGGCACGAGATCGCCGACGCCGTCCGCTCGCTGCTCCAGGAGCACGCCGGGCGCGGCACCTCGATCGAGGAACTGGCCGAAATCCTCGACGTCGAGCACATCGCCGAGCACCTGTACACCAAGGGCCAGCCCGATCCGGACCTGGTCATCCGCACCTCGGGCGAGCAGCGGCTGTCCGGCTTCCTGCTCTGGCAGAGCGCGCACAGCGAGTTCTACTTCTGCGAGGCGTACTGGCCGGCCTTCCGCAAGGTGGACTTCCTGCGGGCGCTGCGCGCCTTCGAACAGCGCAACCGGCGAATGGGGCTCTGACCTCGGGCCCGTAGGCCTGGCCTACCCGGAGTCCGCGCGAGGCCAAACGTTCACCGGCAATGATCCGTCAGTTCGCCGGGGGCGCGAATGCACCGTCCCTCGCCTGGGAATACTCCAGTCAGACCGGCCCCGAGGCCACCGGGGCAGCGGGGGCCGGCTTGCCGCGGATGACGCAGGGTCATCCGCTCTGGAGGCCTAGTGGTCAGTTCCAAGAGCCGCCGGACGCCAGACCGGCGCACGTACGTTCTCGACACCAGCGTGCTCCTCGCGGACCCTCTCGCGATGACCCGCTTCGAGGAGCACGAGGTCGTCCTGCCGGTGGTCGTGGTCACCGAGCTGGAGGCCAAGCGGCACCATCCGGAGCTGGGCTACTTCGCCCGTCAGGCGCTGCGGCTGCTCGACGACTACCGGATCCGCTTCGGCCGGCTGGACGAGCCGATCCCGGTCGGCGAGCTGGGCGGCACCATCCGGGTCGAGCTCAACCACTCCGACCTGTCGATACTGCCGGTCGGCTACCGCGCCGGCGGCGAGGCGGACACCCGGATCCTGGCGGTGGCCCGCAACCTCCAGGCCGAGGGGTACGACGTCACGGTCGTCTCCAAGGACCTGCCGCTGCGGATCAAGGCCAGCTCGGTGGGCCTGCTCGCCGAGGAGTACCGGGCCGAGCTGGCGATCACCTCCGGCTGGACGGGCATGTCCGAACTGCATGTCGCGGCGGACGAGGTGGACGCGCTGTTCGCGGCCGGCCACGACGCCGCGGTGGACATCGAGGGCGCCGCCGAACTGCCCGTCCACACCGGACTGGTGCTCAGCTCCGAGCGCGGCCGGGCGCTGGGCCGGGTGACCGGTGACGGCCGGGTCCGGCTGGTGCGCGGAGAGCGTGAGGCCTTCGGACTGCGCGGGCGCAGCGCCGAGCAGCGGGTCGCGCTGGACCTGCTGCTCGACCCGGAGGTCGGCATCGTCTCGATGGGCGGCCGGGCCGGCACCGGGAAGTCCGCGCTGGCGCTGTGCGCAGGCCTGGAGGCGGTGCTGGAGCGGCGGCAGCACCGCAAGGTGATGGTCTTCCGGCCGCTGTACGCGGTCGGCGGCCAGGAGCTCGGCTATCTGCCGGGCTCCGAGACGGAGAAGATGAGCCCCTGGGCGCAGGCGGTCTTCGACACCCTCTCCGCCGTCACCACCCCGGACGTGATCGAGGAGGTCATCTCCCGGGGGATGCTGGAGGTCCTGCCGCTGACGCACATCCGGGGGCGCTCGCTGCACGACGCCTTCGTGATCGTGGACGAGGCGCAGTCGCTGGAGCGCAACGTCCTGCTGACGGTGCTGTCCCGGATCGGCCAGGGCTCGCGGGTGGTGCTCACCCACGACGTGGCGCAGCGGGACAACCTCAGGGTGGGCCGGTACGACGGGGTGGTGGCGGTGGTGGAGAAGCTGAAGGGGCATCCGCTGTTCGCGCACATCACGCTGACGCGCTCGGAGCGTTCGCCGATCGCGGCGCTGGTCACGGAGATGCTGGAGGACATCAACCCGTGAGCCGGGGGGCTGTTCCGGCCTGACCGCCCCATTCGGTCATAGTCGGACAATATGGTCAATTCTGGGCATGGGGCCCGCTCCCGACGGGGCGGGCCCCCGCCCTTTTCATCACATCGAGTGCTTTCTGTCCGAAGAACTCCGGTGTGGTGAATGTGAGATGCGCCACGCAACAGGGAATTGCGTCGACGCGGCCCGGTGCGGCATGGTGAGGGTTCTGTCAGGCCCCGCGTACGGCGTGACAGGGCTTCCGGAGTCTCGGGAGTCCGACCCGGACAGTCCGCCAACTCTGTTGAGTGGACGCACAATTGAACACCGACTAGCCGTACGCCGCCCGATCGCAACGCCCGGTCGCCTCACCTCGGCCGGACGCCGGGTCAGTACCTCCCGTGACCAGCACCGTACGGAGGGCAGCGCCAAGGGGCAGGTTGCGCCCGCACGGTCACGCGTGGGCGATGCTGGAAGGAAACCATGTGACTCGGATCTCGGTCCGGGGAGTTGCTGTGGCCTCCGCCACCGCCGTCACCGCTGTCGGTGCCGTCGTGGGTGTGGCCTCGGGCAGCGAGGGCAAGACGACGCAGACGGTCGATGTCGCCGGCGCGACCCTGCTTGCCGAAGTCCCCTCTGGCGCCCAGGCGCAGACCATCAGTGACAACATCGGCCAGCAGGCGACCGCCCAGCAGGCCTCGGCCGACGCCGCCGCCAAGGAGGCCGCCGAGAAGAAGGCGGCCGAGGAGGCCGCGCGTCAGCAGGCCGCCGCCGATGCCCAGGCGAAGGCCGACGCGCAGGCCAAGGCCGACGCGGAGAAGGCCGAAGCGGAGAAGGCCGCCAAGGCGGCCGAGGAGAAGCGCAAGGCCGACGAGGCCGCCGCCAACCGCTCCAAGGCCCGCTCGTCGATGTCCGCCACCGACACCTCGGCTCCGCCGGTCTCGGCCAGCCCCGGCTCGGTGCAGGCGCTCGCCCAGCAGATCGTCGGCAACGACGCGCAGTTCCAGTGCTTCAGCCAGATCGTGAAGCGCGAGAGCGGCTGGAACTACACCGCCACCAACAAGAGCTCCGGCGCCTACGGCCTGGTCCAGGCGCTGCCCGGCTCCAAGATGGCCTCGGCGGGCGCCGACTGGCGCACCAACCCGGCGACGCAGATCCAGTGGGGCCTGAGCTACATGAACAGCCGCTACGGCAGCCCCTGTGGCGCCTGGTCGTTCTGGCAGTCGCACCACTGGTACTAGGAACCACCGGCACCGGCCACCACCGGAGCCGCCGAACGGCCCCCGACCGCTCTCCGGTCGGGGGCCGTTCCGCTTGGGACGAGCGGGCCGCGCCGCCCGGGCCGCGCTGACCAGTGCGCTCGCGGGCGGTGCGGCCCTGGGTGCGGACGCGGGGCGCGGGAAGGGGTCCTGGTTGCTCCCCGCACCGGCCGGTCCGCCGACAGATGGCTCCGGGCCCCGCTCGGGCTCCTCCCCGCTGCCCCCTGCCTGAAACCACCTGTTTCCGATGGTTCGCCCTGATTCGGGCGCCGTGCTCGGGGGCGGTCCGGGACCGGACCGGGCCGGCCGATCGCCGTCGGGGGCGGAGAACCGCCCGGCCCGCCGGACTCACGGCCCGCCGGGCGGGTAGCGTCATCCCCGACGGCCGTGGCAGGACCCACGGCGTACCGCCGGGTACGGCGGCCCGGCGGGGAGTGGTGGTAGCAGGGATGGCGCGGGGCGGGAAGGCCTTCAAGGTCGTGGCCAAGGGCGTGGCCGTGGTGGCCAGTGCGGCCGCCGTGATCGAGCGGCGCCGACGGGCCGCGATGGCGGCCGAATTCGCCGGGGCACCGGTCACCGGGACCGGGACCGAGATCGAGTCCGGGGCCGGGGTCGAGGCCGCGGCGATCGCCGCGGTGGCGGGACCGCTTCCGGCGCCGCGGGCGGAGACCGCCCCCGTGCCGCCGGCCCTGCCCGGGACGGCCGGGGAGCCCGCGCCCGCACCGGTTCCGGGGCCGGCCCCGCACGCGGCGTTCGGACGGGAGCCGCACCTCGGGCGGCCCGCCACCCCCGCCGAGGCCGTGCCGTGGGGTCTGCGGGTGGCCGCCGAGTCGACCTGGCGGCTGCTGCTGCTCGGCGCCGCGCTCTACGTCGTCTTCATGGTCGTCGACATGCTGCGGCTGGTCGCCTTCGCGGTGCTGGCCTCGCTGCTGATCTCCGCGCTGCTGGAGCCCACCGTCTCCTGGCTGCGCCGGCACGGCGTACCGCGCTCGCTGGCCGCCGGCGGGGTGTTCATGAGCGGTCTGGCCGGGATAGGGCTGGTCGGCTGGTTCGTGGTCTGGCAGGTGACCACCAACCTGTCGACGGTCACCACCAAGGTCCAGGCCGGTGTCGACCAGCTGCGGGACTGGCTGATCACCGGCCCGCTGCACCTGACCCAGCAGCAGATCACCGACTTCGCCAACCAGATCACCAAGGCGATCAGCACCAACACCGAGCAGATCACCTCGGCCAGCCTGACCGGCGCGCAGATCGCCGTCGAGGTGCTGACCGCCGTGCTGCTGGCGTTCTTCACCACCTTCTTCTTCCTCTACGACGGCGAGCGGATCTGGAACTGGGCGCTGCGCGGGCTGCCCCGGCACTCCCGCTACGCGATGGCCGGGGCCGGGCCGAAGGCCTGGGCGACGCTCACCGCGTATGTGCGCGGCACCGTCTGCGTGGCCTTCATCGACGCCGTCTGCATCGGGATCGGCATCGAGCTGCTGGGGGTGCCGATGGCGCTGCCGCTGGCCGTGATCATCTTCCTGGGTGCCTTCGTCCCGCTGGTCGGCGCGCTGGTCACCGGCACCGTCGCGGTCCTGATCGCGCTGGTCACCGAGGGGCCGTTCACCGCCCTGATGGTGCTGGTGGTGCTGGTCGCCGTCCAGCAGATCGAGGGGCATGTGCTCCAGCCGCTGATCCTCGGCCGGGCCGTCCGGGTCCACCCGCTGGGCGTGGTACTGGGCGTCGCCGCCGGCAGCATCATCGGCGGTATCGGCGGTGCGATCGTCGCGGTGCCGCTGATCGCGGTCACCAACACCGTGGTCACCCATCTGCGCCGCCGCAACGAGGCCGGTCAGGCCGTCTTCACCGCGCTGGAGGCCGCCCGCGAGGCCGCCGGGCGCACCGCCGCGACGGCGCCGCAGACCCCGGCGCCCTGAGGGGGCCGCGGATTCCCGGCCGGGGCCGGAGCGGGTGTCAGAGCGGCATCAGGGCCCAGCCGAAGGCCGAGGCCATGCCGCCGAGCAGGGCGGCGCCGCCGGTCAGGGCCGTTTTCATCGCTCCGGCCCACTGCCGGGCCGGGGCGGTGAGCGCCATCGCCGTCCACGCCAGGGCGGCGCCGATGGCCGGGCCGAGCAGCGGGGGCAGGAACACGGTGGCGGCCCGCCGGAGCCCGTCGGTGTCGTCGGCCCAGGCCGTCGCCATCACCCCGCCGATCGCCGCCCAGCCCGCGACGGCGATCGCCACCAGTCCCCAGCTGATGAACGCGAGGGTCGGCCACAGCGACTCCGCCTCCGGCCGGCCGGCGTCGGTCATGGCGCTCTCCCCCAGGGTTGATCTTCTCTGTCCCGGACGCCCGCGCCGCCGGAGCGGTTCCGGTGCGAACGCGCGCGGGCCCCGCCGGACGGAAGGTCCGGCGGGGCCCGCGTGGTGCGGCGCCAGGTGTCAGGCGTCGACGTCGGCCAGCGCGGCCTCGGAGTCGAGGACTCCCGCGACGGCCTGGAGCACGGCGGCGATCTTCATCGAGGCCTGGACGACCTCGCGCTCGACGCCCGCCTTGCGGAGCACGGCCTCGTGCGAGTCGAGGCACTGGCCGCAGCCGTTGATGGCGGAGACCGCGAAGCACCAGAGCTCGAAGTCGACCTTCTCGACGCCCGGAGTGCCGATGATGTTCATCCGCAGACCGGCCCGCATGCTGCTGTACTCCTTGTCGGAGAGCAGGTGCAGCGTCCGGTAGTAGACGTTGTTCATCCCCATGATCGCGGCCGCGCCCTTGGCGGCGTTGTACGCCTCCGGGGAGAGGTTGGCCTTGGCCTCGGGCTCCAGCGCACGCAGCACCGCGGGGCTGCGGGTGGCCATCGCGCAGGAGAGCACGGTGCCCCAGAGCTGCTGGGCGGGGAGGTCGGAGTTGCCGATGACCGCGCTCAGGTTGAGCTTGAGGTCCTTGGCGTAGTCCGGGAGGGCGGACTTCAGGTCGTCGAGGGTCATGGGTCAGCCCGCCAGCAGGGCCTGGGCGTCGAGGGTGTCCTCGCCCTTGGTCCAGTTGCACGGGCACAGCTCGTCGGTCTGCAGGGCGTCCAGCACCCGCAGGACCTCCTTGGGGTTACGGCCGACGGAGCCGGCGGTCACCATGACGAACTGGATCTCGTTGTTCGGGTCGACGATGAACACCGCGCGCTGGGCGGTGCCGTCGGCGGCCTCGACGCCACAGGCGCGCATCACGTCGTGCTTGACGTCGGCCAGCATCGGGAACGGCAGGTCGCGCAGGTCCTTGTGGTCCTTGCGCCAGGCGTGGTGGACGAACTCGGAGTCGCCGGAGATGCCGAGGATCTGGGCGTCGCGGTCGGCGAACTCCTCGTTCAGCTTGCCGAACGCGGCGATCTCGGTCGGGCAGACGAAGGTGAAGTCCATCGGCCAGAAGAAGACGATCTTCCACTTGCCCTCGTAGGACTTGTGGTTGATCTCGGCGAAGGCGTTCGCGGCGTCCAGGTCGACACAGGCGTTGAGTTCGAACTCGGGGAACTTGTCACCGATCGTGAGCACGTTCGCTTCTCCTGAAGGTGAGACTGAGGGGAGTTTTGTCCGGATTGCGGAACGCCCTCCACGATTCCACATCGTGGACTGATCAGGGAAATAGCTAGACTCGTTGTGTCTGATCGGAGAGAGCTATCAATACCCCGCCGCCCCCCGCTGGGACCAGGCCCCGCAAGGGCGCCTCGCGCAAACCCGACGCGACTGTGTCGAGCGCCACAGTCCGCAGCCCCCGCACACCCACGGTCGCCCAGCTCAGGGCGTTCGTCGCGGTGGCCGAGCACCGGCACTTCCGGGAGGCGGCGGCCGCCACCGGGACCAGCCAGCCGGCTCTGTCGGGGGCGGTCGCGGCGCTGGAGGAGTCGCTCGGCGCGCAGTTGGTCGAGCGTACGACGCGCAAGGTCATTGTCACCCCGCTGGGGGAGCGTGTGGTCGAACACGCGCGCCGGGTGCTGGCCTCCGTGCAGGCCCTCACCGAGGAGGTCGAGGCCGCCCGCCGCCCGTTCACCGGCCCGCTGCACCTCGGGGTGATCCCGACCGTCGCCCCCTATCTGCTGCCGACCGTGCTGCGGCTGGTCCGCGACCGCTACCCGGAGCTGGAGCTGCACGTCCACGAGGAGCGCACGCCCTCGCTGCTGGAGGGGCTGGCCGCCGGGCGGCTGGACGTGCTGCTGCTCGCGCTCCCGGCCGGCGGGGCCTCGCCCACCCGGGACGTCCCGCTGTTCGACGAGGACTTCGTGCTGGTCACCCCGCCCGGGCATTCGCTCGCCGGGCGGATCGACGTTCCGCGCGACGTGCTGCTCGACCTGGAGGTGCTGCTGCTGGAGGAGGGGCACTGCCTGCGCGACCAGGCGCTCGACATCTGCCGTGAGGTCGGCGCCGATCCCGGCGGCTCCACCACCCGGGCGGCCGGGCTCTCCACCCTGGTCCAGCTGGTCGCCGGGGGGCTCGGGGTCACCCTGCTGCCGGCCACCGCCCTGGACGTCGAGGCGGGCCGCACCGACCGGCTGGCCGCCGTCCGCTTCGCCGCCCCCGCGCCGGGCCGTCGGATCGGGCTCGCCACCCGGCCGGGCTCCGCCCGCAGCGGCGAGTACGACCGCTTCGCCGCCTCGCTGCGCGAGGTGCTGGTGGAACTGCCGGTCCGGATCGTCCAGTAGCCGCGGCGGCCGGTGGCAGGCCGGCCGGTGGTGGTCAGGCGGGCGGTGGTCAGGCGGGCGGTGGTCAGGCGGGCGGTGCGGCGCAGAGGTCGACCGTGGTGGCGACCAGCAGGTCCAGCGCCCGGACCGCCTCCGCTTCGGCCGCCGGGCCGGCGTCCCTGAGCACCAGATAGCGCCCGCAGAGGCCGTCGAAGCCGGCCAGGAAGTGGACGGCGATGTCGTGCGCGGGCCGCGCCAGCGGCTGGCCGTGCGCTTCGGCGAGCGCGGTGATGATGCCCGCCGCCGTCCGCTCCATCTCGTCCTGGAGTCCGCGCATGATGTCCTGCAGACCGGGGTCGCGCATCGCCAGCGTCTCCAGCTCGGCGAGCAGGATGCACCGCCCCGGCTCCCCGGTGGTGCTGGCCCAGAGCGCGTGCACCAGCGCCCGCACCTGCTCCCCGAACGGCCCCTCGCCCGGGGCCGCGGCGCGCACCTGGCCGATGAAGTCGGCCATCAGCTGCTCCACCACGGCCCGGTACAGGTCCTTCTTGGTGCCGAAGGTGTAGTGCACCGTCGCCTGCGCCACGCCCAGCTCGGCCGCGATCGCCCGGGTGCTGCCGGCGGGGACGCCCTCGCGGGCCATGAGGTCGATGGCCGCCTGGACGAGCTGCGGACGCCTTTCGGCGGCGGGGACGTGAGCCATTGGGACAGGGTAGCGCTCTGGTCGATTGACGTGGTCGAACGACGTGACCCATCGACTCGGTCGAGCGGCTCTGTCGAACGACTTTGTCAGATGACAAACTTGCCCCTACGGTAGTGGGCGACCTGTTCGGGCACTCGGCTGCCCGACCGACCTGACCGAGGGCTCACTCATGGCCACGTATCTGTACCGCCTTGGCCGCTACTGCTTCCGCCGACGGCGGGCCGTGCTCGCCGTCTGGCTCGCCGTGCTGATCGCGGTCGGCGGCGCCGCCGGGGCGTTCGCGGGCAAGACCAGCGACGAGTTCAAAGTGCCCGGCACCGAGGCCCAGAGCACGCTGGACCGGATCAAGGACACCTTCCCGGCCCAGGGCCACGGCTCCGCGCAGGTGGTCTTCGCCGCCGCCGGGCCGGGCGGCATCGCCGCTCCCGAGGCGGGCCGGGCCGTCACCGAGGCGGTCGGCCGGATAGCCGGCGTGCCCGGCGTCGCGGCCGTGCCCGACCCGTATGCCACCGGGGCGGTCTCACCGGACGGCAGGGCCGCGATCGCCCTGGTCTCCTTCGACCGCAAGCTCGCGGACATCACCGACGAGCAGCGCGACGCGGTGAAGGCGGCCGCCGAGCCGGCCCGGGCCGCCGGGCTGACGGTCGCCTTCGGCGGCGACGCGTACAACCGGATGGCACAGGTCGAGGGCGGCGAGGCGGTCGGCCTCGCGGTCGCCGGGGTGGTCCTGGTGCTCACGCTGGGCTCCCTGGTCGCCGCCGGGCTGCCGCTGCTGACGGCCTTCGTCGGGGTCGGCGTGGCGATGGCCGCGCTGCTGGCCCTCTCCGGTTCGTTCGAGATCATCACCACCGCGCCGGTGCTGGCCCTGATGGTCGGCCTGGCGGTCGGCATCGACTACGCCCTGTTCATCGTCTCCCGGCACCGCCGGCACCTCGCCGAGGGCCTGGAGCCGGACGAGGCCGCCGCGCGGGCCAACGCGACGGCGGGCAGCGCGGTGGTCTTCGCCGGGCTGACGGTCGTCGTCGCGCTCGCCGGGCTCGCCGTCGCGGACGTTCCGTTCCTCACCGTGATGGGCCTGGCCGCGTCCGGCGCGGTGGTGGTGGCGGTGCTGGTGGCGATCACCCTGCTGCCCGCGCTGCTCGGCTTCGCCGGGCGGGCCGTCGACCGGCTGCCGGTCCGCCGGCGGGCGCCGCGGGCCGAACCGGGCCGGCCGCCGATGGGTGAGCGCTGGGCCCGGTTCGTGGTGCGCCGGCCGCTGCCCGTCCTGCTCGCCGGGCTGGCCGCGCTGGTCACCCTCGCGGTGCCGGCGGCGAGCCTCACCCTCGGCCTGCCGGGCGGCGGCTCGCAGGCCGCCGGAACGGACGCCCGCAAGGCGTACGACCTGATCGGCGAGAGCTTCGGGCCCGGCTTCAACGCTCCGCTGGTGGTGGTCGTGGACGCCCAGGGCGCGCCGCGGCCGGAGCAGGCGGTGCAGGACGTCGCGGAGAAGCTGGGCACGCTCAAGGGGGTGCGGACGCTGCTGCCCCCGACCGTCGACCCGGTGAGCCGGACGGCGCTGCTGACCGTCATCCCGGAGACCGGCCCGGACCACGCGGACACCAAGGCGCTGGTCTCCGGGATCCGGGACCAGCGCGACGGACTGCGGGCCGCGACCGGCGCGCGGATCGACGTCACCGGCACCACGGCAGCCAACATCGACGTCTCCACCAAGCTCGGGCAGGCGCTGCCGCCGTTCGTCGCGGTGATCGTCGGCATCGCGATGGTCCTGCTGGCGCTGGCGTTCCGGTCGATCCTGGTGCCGCTCAAGGCGGTGGCCGGGTTCCTGCTCAGCATCACGGCGTCGCTCGGCGCGGTCGTCGCCGTCTACCAGTGGGGCTGGCTGGACGGTGTGATCGACGTGCCGAAGGTCGGGCCGGTGGTGAGCTTCGTGCCGATCCTGCTGATCGGGGTGCTGTTCGGGCTGGCGATGGACTACGAGCTGTTCCTGGTCTCCGGGATGAAGGAGCACCATGTGCACGGCATGGCGCCCAGGGACGCGGTGGTCGCCGGGGTGCGGGGCGGCGCGCGGGTGGTCACCGCGGCGGCGCTGATCATGGTGGCGGTCTTCGGCAGCTTCGTCTTCGGCCACGACCCGATCGTCCAGCCGATCGGCTTCGCGCTCGCGACCGGCGTGCTGGTGGACGCCTTCGTGGTGCGGATGGCCCTGGTGCCGGCCGCGATGGCGCTGTTCGGCCGGGCGGCGTGGTGGTTCCCGAAGAGCCTGGAGAAGGTGGTGCCGAGGGTCGACATGGAGGGCGAGCAGCTGATGGCCCACCTGGAGGAGCGGCCCGGGCCGGTGAAGGTGGCCGAGCCGGTCTGACCCGTTCCGGGCCGGCCCGGGGACGCCCGGTGGTCCGCGGGGACCACCGGGCGTCCGCCGGTCACGGCAGCCGCTGCTCGAACCAGACCACCTTGCCGGTGCCGAGCCGGGTGGCGCCCCAGCGCTCGGCGCACCGGGCCACTATCTGCAGCCCGCGCCCGCGTTCGTCCTCCGGGCCGATGCGGCGCGGCCGGGGCAGCAGCGGGCTGTCGTCGCCGACCTCGCAGCGCAGCCGGGTGGTGCGGACCAGGCTCAGGGTGACCGGGCGGGTGGCGTGCTGCACCGCGTTGGTCACCAGCTCGCTGACCATCAGCTCGGTCGCCTCGCAGAGCTCGTCGAGGCCCCAGCGGCGCAGCGTGTGGGCGGCCAGCCGACGGGCCCGCCCCGGGGTCTCGTTGCGCGGTTGCAGGTACCAGTGCGCGACGTCCCCGGCCGGGATGCCCTCGAAGCAGGCGGCGAGCAGCGCGATGTCGTCGCCCCGGTCGCCCGGCGGCAGGATGCGCAGCGCCTCCTGGCAGAGCTGCTCGGGGGTGTGCCGCTGCGCGCTGGCGAGGCGGGCGCGCAGCAGTTCCAGCCCGTCGCTGATCGGGCGGCTGCGGGTCTCCACCAGGCCGTCGGTGAAGAGCAGCAGGGAGGAGCCGGGCGGCGCGGGCAGTTCGACGGAGGCGAAGTCGACGCCGCCGACCCCGATCGGCGCCCCGGCGTCCAGCTCCAGCAACTCGGCCGTCCCGTCCGGCTGGACGAGCACCGGCGGTACGTGCCCGGCGTTGGCGAGCACCACCCGGTTGGCGATCGGGTCGTAGACCGCGTACACGCAGGTGGCCAGGTGCTGTTCCCGGCCGAGCCGCTGGGCCTGCTCGTCGAGGTGGTACAGCACCTCGTGCGGCGGCAGGTCGAGCGCGGCCAAGGTCTGGGCGCTGGTGCGGAGTTGGCCCATGATGGCGGCCGAGGTGAGCGAGTGGCCCATCACGTCGCCGACGATCAGCGCCACCCGGTTGCCGGGCAGCGGGACGGCGTCGTACCAGTCGCCGCCGACCTGGGCGCCGCGCTCGCCGGGCAGGTAGCGCTGGGCGAGGCGGACACCGTGCGGCTGGGGGAGGCGCAACGGCAGCATGCTGCGCTGGAGTTCGTTGGCTATCTCCCACTCGCGGGCGTACCGCAGGGCGGTGTCGATCGCCAGGCCCGCCTGGGTGGCGAGGTGGGCGGCGGTGGCGGTGTCGGTGGCGTCGAAGGTGGGGCGGCCGGTCTTCTCGGACGGCCGGCGGATCAGCACCAGCATCCCCAGGACGGCCTTGCGGCCGCGCAGCGGCAGGGCGAGGACGGAGGTGCCCGGGCCGAGCCGGGCCAGTCCGCGGGCGCCGTACAGCTCGCGCAGCAGCCCGGCGGTCCGTTCGGCGCCGGGGGTGCCGAGTACGGCGGGCTCGGCCGGGCGGCGGCTCAGCAGGGCGTGCGCGAGCGCTCCGCCCCGGGTGACCGGGGTGGCGGGCCCGGTGTCGGCGGTGGAGCGCGAGCCGTACCGGGTGGCGTAGCGGGAGTTGCGGTGGTCGGCCCCGCCGCTGGGGCGGCCGCGGCGGCCGAGCCGGGTGCCGTGGCTGTGGTGGATCCGCAGCTCGTCCGGGAAGCCGGGCTCGCGCTCGACGTTGGGCAGCGGGTCGCGCAGGTGCACCACGGCGGCGTCGGCCAGGGCCGGGACCAGGACCCGGCAGATGTTGCGCAGGGTGGCGGCGAGGTCGAGCGCGCTGTTGATCCGCCGGGTGGCGGAGTCGAGGTAGGAGAGCCGTTCGGCGACCTGTCCGGGGTCGTCGCCCGTCCGGCCGTCCGCGGTGTCCGGCGGGCGGCGCCGGTTCGGGACGGCAGGAGGCTGTCCGGCCTCGGGTTTGAGCTGGTCGCGCACGGCTGCCTGTCCTGGGGATCGGTGGGGAGTACTGGCTCTTCTGGTCTGGCGGGTGGTCAGCCGACGCGTCGACAGCACAGGAACAGTTGCTCCTCCGGCGGCAGCGAGGTACTGGCCGGTGCGTAGGAATGCCCCGACCGCTCCTCGACGGCGAACCCGGACTCCACCAGTACCCGTTCCAGATCCTCCCTCAGATACCCGCTGATCCGCAGCTCCCGGCCGAGGAACGGGAGGGGAACGTGATCCAGATCCGCCTCGACCATGCCGAGCGCCAGCAGCCCGCCGGGCCGCAGCAGTTCGCGGAGCCGGGCGAGCACGGTGGGGATCTCGTCCTGGGGGAGGAGGATCAGGGAGAAGAACGCGGTGACGGCGGCGAAGGTGCCCCGGCCGCGCGGCCCGAGTTCGGGGACGTTCCAGGCGCGGTCGGCCCGTTCGGTGGCCAGGTCGTACAGGTCGATGCGGTGGAAGGCGGGCGGGTGCGGGCCGCCGTGGCCGGCCTGCCGGGCCAGCGTGAGCATAACGTCCGAAAGGTCTATACCGGTGACGTGCGCACCGCCCGCGACCAGCTGCCGGACGGTCGGATCACCGGCGCCGCAGCCGACGTCGAGGACGGCGGCACCCGGTTCGAGCGCGGCCAGCAGCCGGTGGCCGCAGGCGAGCTGTCCGTCCTTGGCGGGGAACGCCTCGGCGTAGCCGGTGCCGATGGTGTCGAAGGCGACCGCCTGCAGGGCGCGAGCGGCCCGGCGGCGCAGCACGTCGGGCTCGTCGTCACCCGCGTCCTCGTCGACGGGGAACGGGTCGGATATCTGTCCGGTCGTCACGATTGAGAGGCACCCTTCCACCCTGGCCTCCGGTCGGCTGTACGAGGCCGGGCCGCCGTCCTCCCGGCGCCCGCGCTGCCCCGCCGGCCAGCTGCCGGTGGCGGTACGTCACGCTCCCCGCGTCACTCTGACTGCACTCTGACACTTTGCACAGAGACACTCTGCACCGTGGGAGCGCCTGCGCGCTGCCGTTTCCGGATGCTCCGCCGGACAGGTGCACTCGTGTGTGTACTGGCATCTGAGAATATGCGTGATCACTCCACCATAGGGTCCCTTTCCAGCCAACTCGTCGCGGTTGGGGTGGTGTGGCCCGGGTTGCGGAAGCACGACGGTGCGGGCCGAGGTGGTGCGGGCCGGGACCGCACGCCGCATGGCGCGTTCGAGCCGCGCCGCTGACCTGCGCCGCCGACCTGCGAGCGGGCGGTCCGGCGGGCCGACGACCCGGCGTTTATCGAACGTCAATCGGTCCGGTGCAGAGTGGAACCAGCGCCGGGGAAGCGTTGAGGGTGCTCCCGCAGCCGGGGGGCTGCGGGGGCACCGAACGCATCGGGGGAGACCTCCACGGGGGGATGTCGGGGGACGTCGGAGGTCTACGGCGCGGGGGGACAGAGGGGCTCGGTGTGCTGCTGGGAGATGAGGTCCGCCACGGGGGAGGCCTCTGGCACACCGAGCCGTATGAAGATCGCGTGGGCCTCCTGGAGGCACGCGAGTCCGCGCGCCGGTTGGGCGAGGCCGAGCAGCGCCTCGCCCAGCGCGGCGTTGGCCAGGCCCTGGCAGTAGGCGCCGTCGATCTCCTGGGCGATCGCCAGCGACTCGCCCGCCGCCTCGGCCGCCTCGGCGGTCTGCCGGCTCGCCAGCAGGCTCACCGCGAGCCGGGCGAGCGCGTAGCCCTCGCGGAGCCGGTTCTGCTGGGTCTGGTAGAGCTGGTGGGCCTCGCGCAGGTGCGCGACCGCCTCGGCCGGCGAACCGGTCGAGGACAGCACCACGCCGAGCTGGTAGAGGGTGTCCGCGAGGCAGGGCCCGTTCGCGGAACGCCGGGCGGTGACGGCCGCCTCCTCCACCGAACGGACCGCGGACTCGCTCTGCCCCGCGTTGAGCTGGGCGCGGGCGATGTTCCCGAGCAGCCGGGCCTCGCCGATGGGGAACCCGATGACCCGGCTGATCGCCAGGGCCTGTTCGAAGAACGGCAGGGCCTCGGCGGCGCGGTCGGAGACGCTCAGCACGATCCCGAGAATGTTGGCGACCATCGAGCGCAGCACGGTGATGTCGTCCGTGCCCTGAAGGTCCAGGCTGGCCCGCAGCGAGCGCTCGGCGCCCTGGAAGTTGTTGGCGAAGTACTCCAGCGTCCCGAGGGCGAAATGGACCCGGGCGAGGGCCTGGGTGTCCCCGTGCGCCTGCGCGTTGGACTCGGCGGTCTCCAGCAGCCGGCGCGTGCGGGGACCGTGCGTCGGGTCCTCGACGATGCTGTTGAGCGCGATCAGCAGATCGAGAGCGGGCCGCAGCAGGGCGGACGGCCCGTTGACCGCGGCCTCCACCGTGCTCAGCAGCATGCCGACCTCGGTCCGCAGCCACTGCTGTGCCGCCGCCCCGGTCGCCAGGGCGAGCCCGGGCGTCTTCAGCCCGTCGAGCGGTTCGGGCAGCTGGTCGTCGGGCTCGATGGCCTGCGCGGCGTTGCGCATGGTCGGCAGCACGTGCTCCAGCAGCCGGAGAACGGCGCGCTCCTGCTCGGCGGAGTCCGCCAGCTTCTCGTTCTTGCGCTGGGCGTACAGCCGCAGCAGGTCGTGGTAGCGGTAGCGGCCGGGTGTGAAGCACTCCAGCATGTTCGCCTCGACCAGCGACTCCGCCAGCGTCTCGGCGTACGCCTGTTCCTCCCCGAGCAGCGCCGCCACCGCGTCGAGCGGAAGGTCGGGCGAGTCCACCAGGGAGAGCAGACGGAACGCGCGGGCCTCGTCGGGCCGGAGCTGGCCGTAGCCGAGGCCGATGGTGGTCTCCACCGCGAGGTTGCCCAGCTGCAGCTCGTCGAGCCGCCGCCGTTGGTCCGCTAACCGCCGGGCCAGATCGGAGACGCTCCAGCGAGGCCGGCTGGCCAGCCGCGCCGCGGCGATCCGCACCGCGAGCGGCAGGAAACCGCAGGAGGAGACCACGGCCAGGGCCGCGTCGGGTTCGGCGGCGACCCGCTGCTCACCCACGATGGTGGAGAAGAGCGCCAGGGCCTCCTCGGGAGTCATCTCCTCGACGTCGACCAGGTGGGCGCCGGGAATTCCGGCCAGCCGGGACCGGCTGGTGGCGAGCACCGCGCACCCGGACACGCCGGGGATCAGTGGCATCAGCTGGTCGGCGTCCTGGGCGTTGTCCAGCAGGATCAGCATGCGGCGCTTGGCCAGGAGGGAGCGGTAGAGGGCCGCCCGCTGCTCCAGCGAGTCGGGCAGTTCGGTGGCGCCCAGCGAGTGCAGGAAGTCGCCGAGTACGACGGCGGGGTCGGCGGGGGACGCGCCCGCGCCGCGCAGATCGACGTAGAGCTGGCCGTCCGGGTACTCGGAGCGCACGCTGTGCGCGACATGCACGGCCAGGGTGGTCTTCCCGACGCCGCCGATGCCGGCCAGCGAGGTCACCACGACCGCCTGGCCGGTGCCGTTGCGCAGGGTTGCCCGCAGTTCCGCGACCAGTGCGGTCCGGCCGCTGAAGTCGGAGACGTCGGCGGGCAGTTGGGCCGGCGCCGGGGAGACCGCGGAGCCGTCGTCCCGGCTCCGGCTGTGCGGTCGCGCGGGCGGGTCCGGGGTCAGGGCCTGATCTCCCGCGAGGATGCGCGCGTGCATGGTGGACAGGCCGGCTCCGGGCTCGACCCCGAGCTCGTCGATCAGGAGCTTCCGGGTGTCCGTGTAGACGCCGAGCGCCTCGGCCTGCCGGCCGCAGCGGTAGAGCGCGAGCATCAGGAGTTCGCGCAGCCGTTCCCGGAGCGGGTGTTCGGCGGTGAGCGAGCTCAGCTCGGAGACGACCTCGGTGTGCTGACCGATCTCCAGCGCGGCGGCGCAGCACTCCTCCCACACCGAGACATGGCGCTCGGCGAGGCGGCTCCGCTGTGTCTCGGCGTGCGGCCCCGGCACTCCGGCCAGGGCCCGGCCGCTCCACAGCCCGAGTGCCGACACCAGCAGCCGGTGGGCCTCGAACAGGTCGCCGTCGGCCCTGGCCGCGGTGGCCTGCGCGACGGTGGTCTCGAAGACCGTGAGATCGAGTGCTTCCGAGGAAGTCCGCAGGGCGTATCCGTCGCTCACCGAAATGAGGATCTCGGCCGGTGCGCGAACCTCGCGATGCGGTTCGATCACCGCCCGGAGGCGGGAGACGTAGGTGCGCAGTGCGGCGATGGCCTGCGGCGGGGGGCGATCACCCCAGAGGCCGTCGACGAGATCCTGGGTGGCGACCGGGCGGCCCTGCTGGAGCAGGAGCGAGGTGAGCACCGCCTGCTGCTGCGGAGAGCCCAGCGCGAGCGACTCCGGGCCGCGCCACGCCTGCACCGGACCGAGCACCTGGAAGCGCAGCGTCGAACTGTGCGGCGTTTCCTGAGGCTCCATGAATTCCCCCGATGACCTGTGGCGGTGCCCTGCACGTACAGGGCGTTCGGCGGTCCCGCTGCGGTCGCATCAGCTTAGGCGGACAGCTGCAAACGCTGGAGATCAGCATCAGCGTTGCGATGTTTATAGGACATTTAACGGTTCCTACGATACTGTCCGGGCGCCTGGGTCGAACCGGTCGGGCGCACGCAGATCCCGATGACCTGAAAGGCAGCCAGCCATGGCCGAGATTGAGCCCACCAGCGCCACGACCCCGTCGGCCGATGCGGACACCCCCGAGGCCGCGGCGAAGACGGCTGCCGAGGGCATCGCCGAGGCTGCGGCCGATGTGGCCGGGTACACGGCCCCCGCCGACGAGAAGCACGAGGAGCCGCAGGAGCTCTTCGGCGGCGAGGCCGTCGAGCCCGAGCACGTCGAGGCCAAGCCGGGCGAGACCGTCCCGCTCGGTGCGATCAACGCTCACCCGTAGCCGCCCGCAAGGCCATCCGCCCCGTACCTCGGCGCTCCTGAGGTGCGGGGCGTTCGTCGTTCCCGGCCCGCCGGGTCAGGCCACCCGGCCCTCGTTGAGGCGGGAGTCCCGGTTGCGGGCCGCCAGGCGGGCGCTGAGCCTGGCCCGGCTCTCGGCGGCGGGATCGGGGTCCGCCCCGGTCTGGGCCGTCTGCGGTTCCTGGGCCGTCCGTGGTTCCGGGACCGCCTCCGGTGCCGGGCCGACGCGGTCGGGGCGGGTGGTCCACTCGCGGCCGCCGCCCAGGGGCCGCAGGTAGTGCTCCCCGCCGATGGTGTCCATGTAGATGCCGGTGCGTCCGGTCCTGCCGTCCAGGACGAGTTCACCCGCACGCGGCCGGTAGGCCGCGGCGTCGCGCTTTCGGGTGCTCACCGCGCTGCTCCTTGCTCTGGTGCGGGCGCGGCGATGGGTTCGCCGGCCCTGGTCGCTGTCGGTGCGTGTTCTGCTCGGCGACTACCCAGCATCTCTAGAGAAGCTAATATCTCTAGAGATGTCAACGGTCTTATCGGTTTACCGACGGCCGCGGGCGCGCCTAGGGTTTTCGCGAAGGAGAGGAACAGGGCGATGGCCGGCAGCAGTGGCGAGAAGCAGCCCAAGTACCAACGGATCGCCGACGCGCTCAGGGCCGCCGTCGACTCGGGGGAGTACCGCGCCGGCGACCGGCTGCCCGGCGAGAACGACCTCATGGAGACCTACGGCGTCGCCCGGATGACCGCCCGTCAGGCGCTCGGGGTCCTGCAGAGCGAGGGCATCGCCGAGGCGCGCAAGGGTGCGGGGGTCTTCGTCCGGGACTTCCGGCCGCTGCGGCGGCGCGGGATCCAGCGGCTCGCCCAGGGGCAGTGGGGATCCGGGCGGTCGATATGGTCCGCGGACATCGACAGGCGGACGCTGGTCGTCGACCAGGTGTCCGTCACCGAGCAGGGCGCGCCGGACCACGTGGCCAGGGTCCTGGGCGTCGACCCCGGGGTGCCGATGTGCGTGCGGCACCGCCGGTTCGTCCTGGACGGCAAGCCGGTGCTGCTCTCCACCTCCTACCTCCCGGCCGGGCTGGTCGCCGGCACGGCGATCACCCGCGAGGACACCGGCCCGGGCGGGACCTACGCCCGACTCGCCGAGATCGGCGCGAAGCCCGTCCACTTCCGCGAGGAGGTGCGGTCCCGGATGCCCAGCGCGGAGGAGAGCAGCCGGCTCGACCTGTCCGCCGGTACCCCGGTCATCCTGATCTGCCGGACGGCCTTCGCCGACGAGGGCCAGGTCGTCGAGCTGAACGAGATGACGCTCGACGCGGCGTCCTACGTCCTGGAGTACGACTTCGACGCGTGAGGACGCCGCGCCCGCCGGGCCCGGAGGCGGCCGACGGCACCGCCCCAGCCGACGGCACCGCCCCGGACGCCGTGCGGGCGGCCGGGGCGGTGCCGTGCGGAGCCGGGCGCGTCACTCCTTGGAGCGCACCCGCAGGCTGGTGATCAGCGGACCCTCGGTGGTCTCCCGGAAGAAGTCGTTGCCCTTGTCGTCGACCACGACGAACGCCGGGAAGTCCTCGACCTCGATCCGCCAGACGGCCTCCATCCCCAGCTCGGCGTACTCCAGGACCTCGACCTTCTTGATGCAGTCCTGGGCCAGGCGGGCCGCCGGGCCGCCGATGGAGCCGAGGTAGAAGCCGCCGTGCCTGGCGCAGGCGTCGGTGACCTGCTTGGAGCGGTTGCCCTTGGCGAGCATGACCATCGAGCCGCCGGCCGCCTGGAACTGGTCGACGTAGGAGTCCATCCGGCCGGCCGTGGTCGGGCCGAAGGAGCCGGAGGCGAAGCCCTCGGGGGTCTTGGCCGGGCCGGCGTAGTAGACCGGGTGGTCCTGGAGGTACTTGGGCATGCCCTCGCCGGCGTCCAGCCGCTCCTTGATCTTGGCGTGCGCGATGTCGCGGGCGACCACCAGCGTGCCGGTGAGCGAAAGCCGGGTCTTGACCGGGTACTTGGACAGCTCGGCGCGGATCGCGGACATCGGCTGGTTGAGGTCGACGCGGACCACGTCGTCGTCCAGGTGCTCGTCCGTGGTGTCCGGCAGGTACCTGGCCGGGTCGGTCTCCAGCTGCTCCAGGAAGACGCCCTCGGCGGTGATCTTGCCGAGCGCCTGGCGGTCGGCGGAGCAGGAGACGGCCATCGCGACCGGCAGCGAGGCGCCGTGCCGCGGCAGCCGGATGACGCGGACGTCGTGGCAGAAGTACTTGCCGCCGAACTGGGCGCCGATGCCGATCTGCTGGGTCAGCTCGGTGACCTTGGCCTCCAGCTCCAGGTCGCGGAAGCCGTGGCCGGTCCGGGCGTCGCCCTCGGTCGGCAGGTGGTCCAGGTAGTGCGCCGAGGCGTACTTGGCGGTCTTCAGCGCGAACTCCGCGCTGGTGCCGCCGACCACGATGGCCAGGTGGTACGGCGGGCAGGCGGCCGTGCCGAGCGAGCGGATCTTCTGCTCCAGGAACGAGAGCATGCTCGCCTCGTTCAGGATCGCCTTGGTCTCCTGGTACAGGTACGACTTGTTGGCCGAGCCGCCGCCCTTGGCCATGAACAGGAACTTGTAGGCGTCGCCGTCGGTCGCGTACAGCTCGATCTGGGCGGGCAGGTTGTTGCCCGTGTTCTTCTCGTCCCACATGGTCACCGGCGCCATCTGGGAGTAGCGCAGGTTGAGCCTGGTGTACGCGTCGTACACGCCGCGCGCGATCGCCGCGTCGTCGCCGCCGGAGGTCAGCACGTTCTGGCCGCGCTTGCCCATGACGATCGCGGTGCCGGTGTCCTGGCACATCGGCAGGATGCCGCCGGCCGAGATGTTGACGTTCTTCAGCAGGTCCAGCGCGACGAAGCGGTCGTTGGGGCTGGCCTCCGGGTCGTCCAGGATGCGCCGCAGCTGGGCGAGGTGGGCGGGGCGCAGGTAGTGCGAGATGTCGTGCATCGCCTCGGCGGTGAGCAGCCGCAGGGCCTCGGGCTCGACCTGGAGGAAGGTGCGACCGCCGGCCTCGAAGGTGGAGACACCCTCGGAGGTCAGCTTGCGGTACGGGGTCGGGTCAGCGCCCAGGGGGAGCAGGTCGCTGTACTCGAAGTCTGGCGTGGGAGCCATGGGGGCGGTCCTTAGTGTTCCAGTGGTCCGGCTGCGTCGGCGAAGCACCCTCAAGGGTAGGACCCGGCGGAACGTCGCACGCGGAGAGGTCGGCCTGCGTGACCGGGGTCACTCGGACACGCGTACGGGACTTGCCCGGTTGACTAGGCTTGGCGCGTGGACAACTCGCCGTCGCAGGACGACCAGGGGCAGCCGCCCGTACCGATGACCAAACCGGAGGCCAAGCCCGCCGTCCGGACCGAGCACACTCCGGTGGCCGAGGCCGAGCTGCGGGCCTCGGACGCCGACCGCGAGCGGGTCGCGGAGCTGCTGCGCGACGCCTACGCCGAGGGCCGGCTGGACGTCGAGGAGCACGCCGAGCGGATCGAGGCCGCCTACGGGGCCAAGACCCTGGGGGACCTCGTGCCGCTCACCCGGGACCTTCCCGCACACCGGGCGGTCTCCTTCGAGAAGCCCCCGCTGGACGCCCCGGACCAGCGCCCGGCCGGCCCGGTGCGGCTGCCGGCCCGGCAGGAGTCGCCGTCCATGGTGGCGATCTTCGGCGGGGCGTCCCGGAAGGGCCGCTGGCGGGTCGGCTCGCACCTGCGGGCGGTCGCGGTCTTCGGCGGGGTGGAGATCGACCTGACCGACGCGGTCTTCGAGTCGCCCGAGGTGGTGATCGAGGTGACGGCCCTGTTCGGCGGGGTCGACATCAAGGTGCCGGAGAACGTCAGCCTGCACGGCGGCGGCGTCGGCATCTTCGGGGGCTTCGACGTGAAGGAGCAGACCGCCGCCGACCCGTACGCGCCGGTGGTGCGGGTCAAGGGGGCGGCGGTGTTCGGCGGTTGCGAGGCCAAGCCGCGCAAGGGCAAGAAGCTCAAGGAGTGGGTGCGCAAGCAGCTCGGCGCCGACTAGGAGTTGTCTGACCGGACTGCCCGGCCGGGAGCAACTCCCGGCCGGGCACTTGTCGTTGCGGTCGGTGCACTCCGTAGTCGATTGCGTGCAGTGTGCATGAATCGCGGCGCGGCGGGGTAGTTCCTCTCGCACATCGCTTCTTGTACGGCTGCGCACCGGAGCCGGCCTGAGGCCGGCCCGGGGGGTGAAGAGCGGGGGCTCGCAGCCGGGCAGGGGAGCGAGCTTCCCCCGTGTCCGAGAGCCTCGTCAGGAGTACGGCCGTGCTGCATCCGATCGAGTCCCGCACCACCTCGCCCGTTGCCGCCGCCCAGCTGCTGGAACGCCGGCCAGGCGCCCAGCCACAGGGGGAGGACGACCCCTGGCACACCGGCGCGGCCTGCCGCCGGGACGAGGTGGGGCTGTTCTTCGCGCCGTCCAAGGAGCCGACGGCGGCCCGGCTTTCGCGGGAGGAGCAGGCGAAGCAGGTCTGTGCGCGCTGCCCGGTGCTGCTCGAGTGCCGGGAGCACGCGCTGGCGCAGCCGGAGCCCTACGGGGTGTGGGGCGGGCTGACGGCGGCCGAGCGCCGGGTGGTGCTGGCCCGGCGGCGGCGCCGGGAGACGGAGCTGCGCGAGCCGGCCCGGGTGCAGGCCGCCCAGCGCCGGATAGCGGGCTGAGCGGGCGTCAGCGCCCGTCGCCGGCCGAGCGTGGCCGGCGGGACGCCGATGGAACGCCCGGCCGGCCGGACGGCCGGTGGGCCGGACGCCCGGGGCCTCGGCGGAGGGGGATTCCGCCGAGGCCCCGGGTTCTGCCGTCGTGGTGGGCCCGCGGGGCGCGGTGCGCCTCCGGGGGTCAGTTGGCGCGGTCGAAGTCGATCGCGCTGTAGGCCCGCAGCTTGGACAGCTTGTGGGTGGAGTGGATCTCCCGGATGGTGCCGCTCTTGGAACGCATCACCAGCGAGCTGGTGGTGGCGGTCTCCTGGCGGTAGTGCACGCCGCGCAGCAGCTCGCCGTCGGTGATGCCGGTGGCGACGAAGAACACGTTCTCGCCGCTGACCAGGTCGTCGGTGGTGAGCACGCGGTCCAGGTCGTGGCCGGCGTCGAGGGCCTTCTGGCGCTCCGCGTCGTCCTTCGGCCAGAGCCGGCCCTGGATCACGCCGCCCATGCACTTCATGGCGCAGGCCGCGATGATGCCCTCGGGGGTGCCTCCGACGCCCATCAGCAGGTCGACGCCGGTGCCCTCGCGGGCGGCCATGATCGCGCCGGCCACGTCGCCGTCGGAGATGAACTTGATCCGGGCACCGGCCTCGCGGATCTCCTGGACCAGGCTCTCGTGGCGGGGGCGGTCGAGGATGACGACGGTGACGTCCTCGACGGCGCTGCCCTTGGCCTTGGCGACCCGGCGGATGTTGACGGCCGGCGGGGCGGTGATGTCGACGAACTCGGCGGCCTCCGGGCCGGCGACCAGCTTGTCCATGTAGAACACGGCGCTGGGGTCGAACATGGTGCCGCGGTCGGCGACGGCCAGTACGGCGACCGCGTTGTTCATGCCCTTGGCGGTGAGCGTGGTGCCGTCGACCGGGTCCACGGCGACGTCGCACTCGGCGCCGGTGCCGTCGCCGACCCGCTCGCCGTTGTAGAGCATCGGGGCTTCGTCCTTCTCGCCCTCGCCGATGACGACGACGCCGTTCATCGACACGGTCGAGACCAGGGTGCGCATCGCCTTCACGGCGGCACCGTCCGCGCCGTTCTTGTCGCCCCGGCCGACCCAGCGGCCGGCGGCCATCGCGGCCGCCTCGGTCACCCGGACGAGTTCGAGCGCGAGGTTCCGGTCGGGAGCCTCGGGCGCGACCTCAAGGGATCGCGGAAGATTGTGCGGGTACTGCGTGGTCATCGTCGTTACCTCTCTGTACGCGACGGCCAGTAAGCGCCCGACTACTGCCAGGTCGAACGCCGTGGTGAGGGTCCTGCGATCGTATCTGCCCATGAGATGACTGTCTGTGGCGCGGGTCGCCACCCCCCGTCGGAACCGGCCGGTTCGTCCCGCTTCACCCGTGCGCGCACACCCCCGGGTGTCGGGACCGCGGACCCGATGAGTCACCATGTGGGGGTGGCAGGAAACAACAAGGGCATGAGGGGTCGGCAGACCGTACGGGACATGGTCCTGTCGATGGTCGCGGTCGGTTTCGTGGTCTGGATCGGGTACCTGTTCCTTCCGCACGACGCGGACGGCGACGGCGTGCACAAGGTCGAGTACAAGGTGGCGGCGGCCTCGGCGAAGCGCGGCGCGCCGTACCCGTTGCTCTCTCCGGACGGCCTGAGCGACCAGTGGCGGGCCACCTCGGTCACGTACCAGCCGGCCGCGCTCGGCGGCGGCAAGGGCAACGCCTGGCACCTGGGCTTCGTCACCCCGTCCGGCCAGTACGCGGCGGTCGAGCAGAGTGATCTCGCCCGCGACACCGTGCTCGGCTCGACGGTCGCCGGCGGCAAGCCGGACGGCACCTCGGAGGTGGCCGGGCAGACCTGGGAGCGCCTCCAGGGCCCCAAGTCCCGCGCCCTGACGATCCAGAGCGGCAGCGCCACCACCGTGCTCACCGGCACCGCCTCCTACGAGGAGCTGGCCGAGCTGGCGCAGGCGCTCAAGTAACCCTGGCGAAAGCCGCCCCGGGCCGTGCCCCGGGACACGCGAAAGGGCCCCGCACCGCTTGGGTTCAAGGGGTCGTCGCAACACCACTTGGTTTTAGGTGGTGAGTAGATCACGTAGACGCTCGGCTGGGGTATTCCAGCCGAGCGTCTTG